>JAFUXM010000052.1 GCA_017470785.1 Synergistaceae bacterium | reverse complement strand
TCAGCTCCTAATTTTAATTTAATATAATAAAAATCTCCAGTGCTTAAAATTTAATTTTAAAATCTAAACACAAGAGACTAATATTTAATATTTAAAATTTTTAATTTCCCATAAACTCCTCCATAGTCGCGCTGTGCTGCGAGTTTATTCCGTCGCGCTTTAACACAACGCCTACAGTCGCGAAAATAATCCGCCAGTCGTTCACGAAAGTTATATTATCTATATATTTAATATCCCATTCAAATTTTTCCTGCCATGATATAGCATTGCGGCCATGAACCTGAGCAAGTCCAGTAAAGCCCGGGAGGACTTCGTGACGCCTTGCCTGTCTCTCGTTATATCTTGCTAAATATCTTACCAACAGCGGCCTCGGCCCGACTATCGACATCTCGCCCTTAATAATATTTATTAACTCCGGCAGCTCATCAAGCGAAGTTGCCCGCAAAATTTTTCCGGTTTTAACTAAACGTTTTTCATCAGGCAATAATTCGCCGTTAGAATCTCTTGCGTCGGTCATAGTTCTAAATTTATATAACTTAAAAATTTTGCCGTTTAAGCCCGGTCTTTCTTGAGCAAATATTACGGGACTGCCTAATTTAATTCTAATTATTAAAGCTATAATTAATATAACAGGCATTAAAATTATTAAAGCTATTAACGCCAGCAAAAAATCTTGAACGCGCTTTATATATTTTTCGTAAAAGCCTTTATATTTATGCATTTTAATTTTAATTTTAATTAAAGCATCTTTTAATTATCTCAATAATTTTGTCCTGCTCCTCCGGCTTAATTTTATTGTCCGACGGCAAGCACAGGCCTCTATTAAAAATATCAGCTCCGCAATCAAAATTAATTTTATTATTAATATACGCATTGCTATTAGCGCGGCCTGAGCCATTTTGCGTGATAAATTTATTTAATCTGTAAATCGGCTGCATGTGCATCGGCTTCCAGATTGGCCGGCCCTCAGCATTAAATGCGCTTAATGCCTCTAAAATTTCGCTCGGCGAACTCTTGCCGGCCTCGCTTATATATAAGCTCTCGCACTCTGACCTAACAAACTTGCTCATCGCATCTTTATCTATAATTAAGCAGCTCAGCCAGAAATTAGGCCGTGAATTTTCAGCATCATACGGATTTACTCTAACGGGTAAATCTTTAAGGCCACTTTTATATCTCTCATAAATTTTTTGCTTCTGCTCAATATGCGAATTTAAGTAACCAAGCTGGCCGCGTATAACTCCGGCAATAATATTGCTCATGCGATAATTATAGCCAAGCTCTTCATGCTGATACCACGGCGCGGCCTCGCGCGACTGCGTCGACCACTTGCGGATTTTATTTGCATCATCCAGCTCATCGCATAACAAAATTCCGCCGCTGCTGCCCGTTATAATCTTATTGCCGTTAAACGACAGTATAGATATATCGCCGAAATTTCCGGTCTGCACGCCCTTATACAACGCTCCGAACGATTCAGCCGCGTCTTCAACTATCAACGCTCCGTGCTCCCGCGCTATATCTCTAATCTCATCAATCTTGCCAGGCGTGCCGTATAAATGCGCAATTACTATTAACTTCACATCAGGATATAACTCAAAGGCTTTTCTCAAAGCATCCGGACTCATGTTCCATGTGTCCGGCTCGGTGTCGATAAATATCGCCTCGCCGTTCTCATATGCAATGGGATTTACGGTCGCATCAAACGTCATGTCCGACGCAAATACGCGCTTGCCTTCAAGCACTCCATGCCCGACCCGAGCTTGGCCATACAACTTTTCGCCGCATAATTTTATTGCCAGATGCAGCGCCGCCGTGCCCGACGATAAGCCCACTGCGTACTTGCGGCCTATAATCTCAGCAACTGACTTTTCGACTTCATTTATATTCTCGCCTACAGTCGATACCCAGTTCTTTAATATCGCGTCATCGACCCACTTGCGCTCCTCACCGTGCATAGTCGGCGACGCCAGCCAAATTTTATTTTCAAACGGCGTTATCCCCGCAAATCTTTTATCATTTAAAAAATTCATTAAACTACCTCTATATAAATTTAAAAATACGGCCGCTTCAAGCTCTCTATATGCACGCTCACGGCAAGGCCAATAGCAATCGATATAGACAATAAAGAACTGCCGCCGTAGCTTAGAAACGGCAGCGGCAAGCCCGTAACAGGCATTAACCCAATGCTCATGCCTATGCTTTCAAACATCTGAACCCATATCCACGTAGCTATTCCTGCCGCTAATATCTTGCACCGCCTGTCGCGGCTCTTTATTCCAACGCTTATAATTCTATAAAATAAAATTAAAAATAAAATTAAAAGCAATATAGCCCCGATAAATCCAAATTCCTCAGAACAAACACTAAATATAAAATCCGTATGAGGTTCAGGCAGAAATCTAAGCTTGCTCTGCATTCCGTTCATAAAGCCTTTGCCTAAAAATCCGCCCGAGCCTACAGCTATTCTTGACTGAATGACGTTATAGCCTGCGCCTAACGGGTCTCGCATGGGGTCTATAAATACTAATAATCTATTGCGCTGATAGTCCTTCAGCACAAACATAATTAAAAACGGCAGCGACGCTAAGCCAGTGCCGATTAAGCCGCCTAAATAAATTAACGGCGTGCCGGCTGCAAATAACATTCCAAATGCTATTATTAAATACACCAGCGCACTGCCCGCATCAGGCTGCAGCATGACTAATAACACCGGCACTATCGTAACGCCTAATCCAGCCAGAAAATTTTTAAAATTAAACGGCGGACACCGGCTCAGAAATTTCGCAAGCGCTAATATAAGCGAAATTTTTGCAAACTCCGACGGCTGAATGCGAAATCCGCCGATTATTATCCAGCTGTGCGCCCCTTTGACCCGCGGCGCTATTAACGGCGTAATTAATAAAACTATAAGCGTGATTAAAAATAAATAATAAGCTGCATCGAGCAACACTCCATGGCCTATTGCCAGAACTATTAATACTACAAAGCAGCTTATTAAAAGCCAGCCGGTCTGCCTTAGACATAAATCCCAGCCTGCGCCCGGCGCTCCTGCTCCGGCACTATAAATACATATCACGCCCCATAATGCCAATAACAATGCGCAGCTCACAAGCATTTTATCTATCAAAGCTGCGTCGTTTCTTAAATTAAAAATCGAGATTGGCCGAACTTCCATTTAAAATTTTATTTAAAATTTTTTATTTTTAAATTTAATTTCTTGCAGCCCGGGGCGAGTCATCTAAGCTTCCGTTGCCGCGCTTAATCCTTAAAATCGGCACGTTCGCCACAAGCGCGACCGCCTGATCCTCACGGTCTAAATTAAGCTCGATCTTATCATGATCTATATCCATATATTTAGTCAATACATCAATCATGTCCTCGCGCAGGTCATTAAGCAGCTGGGGCGATATGTCAGTCCTGTCATGTATCAAAACTATTCTCAGCCTATCCTTCGCCCTATCGCGCGAACTCTCTCCGCCGCCTCCGAAAAGCCTTGCTAAAAAGCCCATTTTAAAATCATCTCCATACTCTAATATTTAGCGTCTCTTATTGCCCTTAAATAAATTCCTCAGCCACTGCATAAAGCCGCGCGATGCGTAAGCCTGCAGATCCATCAACGGCACGTCATTGCCGATTAATCTATCAGCTATATTTAAATAAGCCTGCGCCGCCGGCGACTCGACATTCAAAGTCATAGGCTCGCCGTTATTCGTAGATTTAATTACCGTCTCGTCCTCCGGCACTATGCCTATAAGCTTAATAGCAAGCACGTCTAATATATCCTCTTTGGCCAGCATGTCGCCGTCATTCACCATATTAGGTCTAAGCCTGTTTATAATTAATCTTATTGGCGACTTGCCCATGGACTCAAGCATACCGATAATTCTATCAGCGTCTCTCACGGCTGGAATTTCAGGCGTCGTTACAACTAAAGCTTCATCAGCCCCGACAGCCGCATTCTTAAAGCCGCCCTCGATGCCAGCCGGACAGTCAAGCAATATAAAATCAAAATGCGATATAGCTCCGGTCGTCTCGTCCTGAACTTCAAAATTTTTCAGCTGCTCGCATAAATCTATCATCTGCTCCTGATTAACAGCGTCCTTAGTCCGTGTCTGCGCCGCAGGCAGCAAATACAGCCCGGGCACCCGCTTATCCCGCACTAAGGCAGCTTCAAGCCTCGCTGTATTTTCAATCACGTCAATAAAATTATATACAACGCGATTTTCAAGCCCCATAATTACATCAAGATTTCTAAGACCAACGTCGGCGTCAACCGCTACAACTTTCTTTCCAAACTTCGCCAGCGCCGCCGCAATATTTGCCGTCGACGTTGTCTTGCCTACTCCTCCCTTGCCGGAGGTTATTACAATCACGCGAGTTGCCATTTTATATAAATTCCCCCTGTTAAAAATTTATAAATTTAATTTATTTATTTATTTCTAAAATTAAAACTTAATACGCCAAGCCAAGTTCCTTTTTTACATCTTCCCACAAGTACGTCTCCATGTGTCCAGCATCGATCTCAGCCGATATTTTCGCCGCTATTTCATAGTCGTCCATGTCTTCAATCTGCTCTGCTATAATTTTTCTCAAAAATAATTCCGGTTTAAGACGCTTCTTCACGCTCCAGAATTTTATCCGCCGCATCAGCTCCGGCGAAAAATTTAAAACTATCTGCGCCATATCTCAACAACTCCTTTACTTAAAATTTTTATTAATTTCTTTTCGCGTATCATCAACAAGCACTCTCATCTAACTTTATATCTCACTTCATTTACTAAATCCTGCACGTCCGCGTCGTCTTTAACGCCTAACTCTTCCGCTGCGCCGCTAAACGCCGCCTGCGCTTTATAAACAGCTCTCACTCCGGCTTGCTTACTATCATTAATAATAATATCTTTTATAATATTCACAACAAATATTTCAGGGCTTTTATTTGCCTTCCTGCTCATAATATCTAATCCGCGTTTAACCTCCGGCTCTAACTCTAAAACTATCTGCGCCATCTCTCAACAACTCCTTTACTTAAAATTTTTATTATTAAAATATCTCAAACTTATTTTCACGTATCATAGGCATTCCGTCCTCGAGCGTAATTAATACAGACTTATGCCACCCGGCCGTATTCTCGTCAGCATAGCACAGCTTGCGGCCAATTCTCAGCTGCCGTGCCTCGAACGATCCAGCCATTACAAATATCCTCTCGCCGCCCGTGCCGCCGCTCTTCATGCCCTGCCCAGCGTGAACCAAGCCCCGTAATTTCCCAGCGACGATTATATTCCCGCCGGCCCGGATCTCAGCTCCGGCATTCAAATGCCCCCATAGCAAAACATCGCCGCCCGTCACTAAACTATCGCCCGACCGCATCGAGTTATACAATACTTTCAAATTCCTTGGCTCATATATTATCTCTACTTTATTTTTATTATCATTTTTATTATCACTATTATCAATATTATTATTCTCAGCCTTTTCAATAATCTTCTCGGGCTTCTTTACCTCAGGCTCACAAATTTCAAGCCCAGCCTCTCTAAATAATTTTATAGTCTCAGGATTAGACGAGAGCCACGCCGCAACTTTAATTCTCTTGCGCCATATCACATTGCATAATAATTTAATCAATAATTCCTGCGTGCATAGCCTGCCTTTAAAGTCAAATGCTATGCTGCCCTTATCATCAGGCAATATAAACGCTTTGGCCGGAATGCGCGATAACAAATCAAGCAGTCTGTCATTATCCAAACTTTCAGGCAAAAAAATTTTCATGCCGTAGCTCGTTGCCTTCGTGTGAATTTGAATGGCGTCGCCGCGGCCGGGTTCAGGCTTCTTAGCAGCTTCAATTTTAATTGCGAAATTAGGCGTCTTCATTTTTAATATTATTATTATTATTTAAATCATTTAAATTATGCGTCAAGATATGCGCTAACAGCTGGCCGACCAACGGCGATGCAACGCTGCTGCCGTGCTTGCCGGCCTCGACTATCGCGAACGCAACGTACCTTGGCTCTTCAGCCGGTGCGTAGCCTACAAACAACGCGTGATCATCGCCCTGCGAATTTTGCGCCGTGCCGGTCTTACCCGCTATGCTAACTCCAAATCTTCCGGCTCTCGATCCAGTACCCCGTGACACAACATAGCTTAACCCCTTTTGCACTATCGCTAACTTATCAGGATTTAAATTTAAATTCTCAGGCTCTTTATAATTCAATGCGCACAAAGGCGGCGTGACAAGCTTGCCGCCATTGGCAATCGCCGCGTAAACTCTCGCAATTTGCAGCGGCGTCATCAGCACATAGCCCTGCCCTATCGAATAATTAACCGTGTCGCCGCGAACCCAGCCCTCTTTAAATCTTCGCTGCTTCCAGTCAGGTCCGGCTATGTTCCCAGAGTTCTCACTCGGCAGGTCTATTCCCGTCGGCTCTCCTAATTTAAATTTGCGTCCCCATTTAATTATTTTATCTATTCCTAACTTTAATCCAACCTGATAATAAAACACGTCGCACGAGTGCTGCAAGGCTCCGGTTACATTTAAACTTCCGTGGCCTGAATGCTTCCAGCATCTAAACGTCCGTGATCCGACCCGCAGCGCCCCGGGGCAGTGAAAACTTGTAGCATTATTAATTGCATTTTCTTCAAGCGCAGTAATAGACATAAAGGCTTTAAAAGTCGAAGCCGGCGGATATATTCCCGTTATCGCCCGATTTAACATCGGCCTGTCAGGGTCATTAACCATGCTGCTCCACTCACGGCCTGATACTCCCCAAGCCAACGGGTTATTATCATAGGCCGGACTCGATGCCATAGCAATTATCGCACCGGTCTTAACGTCCATCGCTAACAGCGCGCCTCGATAATCTTTCAGCAATTCAACTGCAAGCTTCTGCGCCCCCATGTCAAGCGTGAGTTTTAAATCATTGCCTTTCGCCGCAGGCCGTGCATCTAAAATTCTAACCCGCCGCCCCCGCGCATCAACTTCTATCGCCTCTTCACCGGCCTCACCGCGCAGCACTTCCTCATACGCCCGCTCTATTCCAGATTTACCAATCAAATCACCGCCGGAATATAAACTCTCAGGCCGCGCCTTTAATTCCTCTTCTGAAATCTCACCTACATAGCCTAATATATTTGCAGTCGCAGCGCCGGATGGGTACGTCCGCTTCCAAACTGACAACGGAAATAATTCATGCGGAAAGTCAGCGTCGGCAACAAGCTCCGCCATCTGCGTCATCGTCAAGTTAGGCACTAACTTCATAACTCTATACGGCGTTAATCTCTGCTGCTTTATAATCTTCTCTAAGTCATTAACGCTAATTATAATTCCGTGCGAAATTAAGACAGCACTTAATTTCTCAAGCTTCTCAGGCGTGTTTAAATCAGCCGGATAGCCCATTATACAAAAAGTTCTCTCGTTCACGGCCAAGGGCACGCCGTTTCTGTCAAATATCTCGCCGCGCGGCGCTGTAAATCTTATTAATCTTAATTTATTATTATACGCAAGCCGCACGTACTTATCGCCTTGATATATCTGACAGTAATATAATCCGCCTATAAGCAGCAAGACAGACAATAAAATTCCGGCAAATAAAAATTTTAGTCTATTATCTAAAACATCCTGAACTTCAAGATCCGGCATGTTAATTAATCCTGTTCTGAATTAGCGTGCTTAGAATAAATTAATAAGCATATTATAAAAGCCGGCAGCGCATAGAGCTGCTGCGATATAAAAAAGCTGCTGCCCGTGCTGCCGCCGAGTATCAATACCGGCACTAAATTCGGGATAATCTGCGAACTCTCAAGCAATAAAAATACAACCCATAAAGTCCTGCCATGCACCGGTATCACCCGCCACGCCCATAATATTAAAGCTACTACTACGACATAGCCCAGCGTGAAAAATCCAGGCACTCCTACCCATCGCAAATCCCATAATAATCCGCCGAAGAACGCAGTCCAGATTGCCCATAATTTATCCTCACGCTCGTCTATTATTAATTTATAAACTATTCCCATTAAAAATAATTCCGGCAGCTGCATAACGCCCCCGAACAACACCGTCAATAAATCCTGTAAGATCCATAAAATACTTAACAGCAACATTTAATTTATTATTTAATTTTATTTAAATTTAAAAACGAGACCGTATAAAATTTCGATAAGTCAGCCCCGGGTTCAACGCGATATACTGCATAGCCGTCGGGTGTCGGCGCAAGCTCCTCGGCGATCTTGCCTATGGGTAAACCCGACGGCACGTCCTCGCCTATCAAGGCAGTACTAACGCTCATGCCGGGCTTAATGCCGCGACCCACCGGAATATACTGCAATAAAATTCTGCCCGCGCCGTCGCCCTCGATTATCCCAAGCTCCCGCGTTTCTTCTATCACAACCGGCAGCATTAAGCTCGGCGAAGTCAATAACTCAGCCCATGATGACAATAACGACACAGAACTTATGCGCCCGATTAAAAATCCATTATTAAACACCGGCAAGCCTTCAGTTATGTCATCGCGGCCGCCGCGATCTATTCTAATCTCATTCCACCATGAGCTCGGGGCTCTCAGCGTCACCCGCGCTTCCCGCAAATTCGCATCAAGACCTGCATCTATCCTGTCTTTCAGTAACTCAGCGTTCAAAGCCTTTAACTTTATATTCTCTTCCTGTAATAATTTTAATTTTACAAAAACAGAATCTTTATTATTCACCCATTCGCTCCAGCTCAGAAACACGCCGCGCAAAAATTCCGCCGGATATTCAGGCACTGATAATACAGCGCCCAGCAAATCAACAGCACTTTTAGATACGCCTAAATTTGCTCCGCCTCCGAGCAAAAACAGCCCTAAGATTAAAGCTATAATAATATGCACAAATTCAATAACTTGATTGCGATTATGACTTTGCATTAAATTTTAAATTAATTTATTAACGTGAGCCGCGTTCGACATACGTTAAGACGCGCCGCATCACACTGAAATTATCCAAAATTTTGCCGACGCCTAACGCGACCGAGTATAACGGCTTCTCAGCTACTATCACCGGTGTATTGACAGTGTTAGACAGCCTTTCAGCTAAGCCAGGCAGCAAAGCAACTCCGCCTGATAATACAATGCCGCTGTCAACTACATCTTTTGCAAGCTCCGGCGGCATCTTCTCAAGCGCAACTTTTACCATATCTTCTATCCCGATAGTGATGCTCTCCAACGACTCGCGCACTTCAACGCTTGAGACTAATATGCTCTTAGGCAAGCCGTTCGACGGGTCAAGACCTTTAACCGACATCTCAAGCTCAGGAGTTAAAGGCAATGCAGACCCGATAGTATTTTTAACTTCTTCAGCCGTGTTCTCGCCGATTAACAGCGAGTAACGCTGGCGCACCATTGCAGCGATTGCCGCGTCCATCGCCCGGCCGGCCGATCTTACAGAACTTGTTACGACTATGCCGCCAAGAGATATAACCGATACCTCACTTGTGCCGCCGCCAATGTCAATTACCATGCAGCCGTTGGCCTTGTCTATCGGCAAGCCGACACCTAACGCCGCCGATATAGGCTCTTCAACTATATAAGCCTCGCCCGCACCGGCTCCAAGCGTAGCATCTATAAACGCCTTGCGCTCAACTTCAGTTGCTTCAGCAGGCACTGATATTACAACTCGGGGATGCGACAACAAAGAATTATTGCCGCTCACACGTCTTAGGCAATATCTTATCAGCTCTTCTGTCATGTCAAAATTGCCGATAACGCCTTCCTGCAATGGCCATATTGCCTCAATGCCCTTAGGCACTTTGCCCGACATAGCCTTTGCTTCACGGCCTACTGCTATAATCTCATAGCCGCCAGCCCGCGGCAATTTTCTTACCGCCACCGCCGACGGCTCACTCAACACTATTCCTCTGCCCTTGACATAGACTATAATATTGCTCGAGCCTAAGTCTATGCCCACGTCAATGCCAAGCATTCCTGATAAAAATTTAAACATGATTTAAAAATTATTTAGGCCAAAACGGATTATGCTTGCGCTCTTCGCCTATTAAAGTCTCAGGGCCGTGCCCGGGCAGCACTTTTAAATCATCTTGAAACTCAGCAAGCCGCCTCAAAGAATCTTCAAGCTTAAGCTCATCGCCGCCCTCTAAGTCCGTGCGGCCAACGCTCTGCGCAAATAAAGTATCGCCGACTGCCAAAACTTCTTCATTATTATTATTAATATCTTTTATTAAATAGCACAGGCCGCCCTCAGTATGCCCCGGAGTCTCGAGAACTTTTATATTAAATCCCGCAAGATTTAACTCGTCGCCCTCTTTAAGTTCTTTAAAATTATTTATGGCCGGAAAGGAAATTCTAAGCATGAGCTGCAAGTCGCGCGATGGATTTTTAAGCATGTACGCGTCGCCGCTGCCTATATAAATTTTATCGCCGACTATATCAGTTAAATATTGCAGCCCCGCCGTGTGATCCAAATGTCCGTGAGTTAATAACACAGCCTCGAGTTTAATATTATTTAATTTTAAAAATTCTAATATATCTTGAGGGTCGCCGCCCGGGTCGACTATAAAGGCGCTGCCGTCATTCCAAAATAAATACGAGTTTGTCCACAGCGCTCCAAGCGGGAAACGTTTATAGTTCATAGCTCTTTATCTCTCCTTAAATTTTTAGATTTATTTTTTAAAATTTTATTTTAAAATAAAATTTAACTTTATTCAAAAAGTTTTAACGCATTATATACTATAATCAAAATTAATTTACAAGCGCGAAACACAAAGCATCAGCGCACTGAATTTTTTTAT
>JAFUXM010000051.1 GCA_017470785.1 Synergistaceae bacterium | reverse complement strand
TTTAATAAAATTTGCCGGATGATTTTTAAAATCTCATTCGGCAATTTTTATTACAGTTCTTATAATAGCCTATCTCTTGCTTTGAAATTCCCCTGTAAGTTTTGAACGCCGCAATTTTCAAATCTTTCCAAATCTTTTCAAATCAAATTAAAATTAAAATTAAATTCGGCAGCTATAAAAATTTTTCGCGTAATAGATTATAAATTGCTAAATATATTTGAGATTTTTGCAGCTGAAAAATTTTGTGAAATAGAATTTTTTTATAGCATAATAATTTTAAGTATAATAAAATTGCTTGACAAATATAAATCGAGTTTTTATAATGATTTTTAAAATTTTGAAAAATTTTTATGGATGCTGAAGCTAAAAAGCTAAAATTGGAGAATAATAATAATCAAGAAAAAAATTTAGATTTAGATAACGAGAAGTTGAAGCGCAGAGTTTATTTGAACTTGCTGTATGATTTTTATTCGCCGCTCTTAACTGAGAGGCAGCGCAATGTCTATGAGTTAATAGAGTTCTCGGACTTAGCGCCTACTGAGGCGGCGCGGACGTTAGGCGTAAGCCGGCAGGCAGTGCATATCTTGCAGCAGCGAATTATAAATCGGCTCGAGAGCATAGAAAAGAAATTGCATTTTGCTGAGACCGTGCAGAAGCTCGAGGCAAAAATAAAATTGCTTGAAGATAACGCGAAAGCGCATGAGTAAAAATTAAAAATTAAATTATTATTTAAAGAAGACGAAAGGGGGCGGGCAATTTAAATGTTTGAGAATTTAAAAGATAAGCTTGAAAGCGTAATAGCTAAGTTAAGAAGCAAGGGCAAGCTGTCCGAGGCTGACGTAGATTTTGCATTGCGTGAGCTGCGCAAGTCTTTATTAGAAGCTGACGTTGATTTTAAAATCACGCGTGATATTATCGCAAAAATTCGCGAGCGGGCAGTTAATCTTGAAGTTTTAGAATCTATAAGCGCGGTGCAGCATATCTCGACGATAGTCTATGAAGAGCTGATAAATTTAATGGGCGAGCCTGCGCCTTTGATTATATCGCCCAAGCCTCCGACTGTAATATTAATGGCCGGTCTTCAGGGCAGCGGCAAGACTACTACGACAGTGAAGCTTGCGCGTAAATTAAAGTCAAACCATAATCCGGTTGTAGTCGCTTGTGATTTAAGGCGGCCTGCGGCAGTCGAGCAGTTAAGAGTGCTGGCTGAAAAGGCAGGCATCGCGTTTTACGGGCCTGAAAATAATAATAAAGATGTATTAAAAGTCGTGCGAGCTGCGAAGGATTTTGCCGAAGCGCATATGCATGACGTGATTTTATTAGATACGGCTGGAAGACTGCATATTGACGATGAGTTAATGGCCGAGCTTGCGAGCATAGCTGAGATTTTGCCGCCGCATGAGAAGCTGTTAGTTGCTGACGCAATGATGGGGCAAGAGGCCGTGAATGTCGCTAAAGCCTTTCATGAGTTATTAACTTTAACTGGAGTTATATTAACTAAGCTTGACGGCGACACGCGGGGCGGCAGTGCGCTTGCTATACGCGCTGTAACGGGAGTGCCTGTGAAGTTTGCCGGAGTGGGCGAAAGCACTGAAGCGCTTGAAGTATTTGACTCACGGCGCATGGCAGGCCGCATTATGGGCATGGGCGATATTCAGGGCTTATTTGAGAAAGTCCAGGCCGCTGGCTTAGATGCAGCTGACAGCGAGAAAATCGCTAAGACTTTAAAGGGCAAGAAAAGTTTCACGCTGGAGACGCTTTTATTGCAGTTCGAGCAGATCGAGAAGATGGGGCCGCTGGGCAAAGTCATGGAAATGATACCCGGGCTGAATAAATTAAAGAATTTTAATCCGGACGAGCTTGATAATTCTGTGATAAGCCATAATAAGGCTATAATTTTATCTATGACGCCTGAAGAGCGGCGCAATCCTGCGATAATAAAGGGGTCGCGGCGGCGGCGCATAGCTTTAGGCTCAGGTACGAGCGTGCAGATGGTCAATCAGCTCTTAGCGCAGTATGAGCAAATGAAGAAATTATTTAAGACTTTAGGCTCAGGCAATAAGAGTGCGCTGCGAAATTTCTTTAGCAGTAAAGGCAAATTTAAATTTTAAATTTTTTAAAATTTAATTTATATAATATATTAAAAGCATTTTAGGAGGTGCTTTTTGGTACTATGGCAGTGAGAATTCGTTTGTCGCGTCAGGGGAAGAAGAAAGCCCCTTTTTACAGGTTGGTAGTCGCGGATTCTAGAGCGCCGAGGGACGGAAAGTTTATTGAACTTATTGGGACGTATAATCCCATGACTGACCCGGCAGCCGTGACTATCGACGAGGAGAGGGCATTATATTGGCTCAGTCAGGGCGCTTC
>JAFUXM010000050.1 GCA_017470785.1 Synergistaceae bacterium | reverse complement strand
TTCAAGCTCTGCCCGCTGTTATATGCTAATTCTTCAAGCTGCTCGGCTGTAGTCGGTCTGATTAAGAGATTAAGCCTCCGCGTCTTGCGTTCTCCTGTTGCTCTTGCTGGTTTAACTCTCCTTATTATAGGCCGTCCCACTTGCTGATGCGCGAGGCTGTTATCAGAATTATTTATATCAGCGTTACCGCTCTTGTTTGTATTAAGCTGTTCCGGCTGTGAGCTGCCTGCCGTTATATTATCCTGCTCTTGTTTTAGCTCTGAACTTTTAATCGCGTCAAGCTGTTCAGGCTGATTGTTGCTCCATACGGAATTATAATTATTTTTTCGCTTGCTCATGCTTTATGCCTCCGCCTTAATTATGCCGTCAAGTTCGGCAATAAATGCGCTGTAGTCTTGAGCTGCGTTATTCTTCGGCTTATGCTTTAATAAATCTGTCTGCATGGCCTGAGCTTCTTTGACTGCTACGCTATCGCGTATCTTTGAATTAAATACGCGCGTATTCATGACTTGCGCTGCTTGCTCAAACATAGCTAATAAATCTCTGCTTATGTTTGCTCTTGAGTTAAAGCGCGTCAATAATACTCCGTAAATCTTCAGCCCCGTATTTACATTCTCCCGCGCTGACTGTATTAAATCATAGCTGTCTTTTAGTGCGTTTAGGCTCAATATATCGGCCTGAGCGGGTAATATAACGCCGTTTGCAACTGCTAAAGCGTTTAACGTAAGCACTCCAAACGCGCCGACCGTGTCCAACAGAATTAAATTATAATCACGTTTTACGCTCTCTAAGGCCTTTTTTAAAAGCATTTCGCGCCCTTGGCCGGTTAATCTCATATCTGCTAAATCAAGTCCACTATTAGCGGCTATGATGTCGCCGGTCTGTGTGTGCTGTATAGCGTCCGTGATATTCCCCTTATTGGTGAACACGTCAATAATACTCTTGCCGGTTGGGTCTGCGCCCATGATGTGAGTTAGGCTCGCCTGTCCGTCAAGGTCTATGCACAAGACTTTTGCGCCTTTAGAAGTAAAGCCCGCGCTCATAATTTGCGCCGTGGTAGTTTTACCGCTTCCGCCCTTTCGCGATATTAAGGCTATTGTTTCAGCCATTTTAACACCCCCTATAATATACAGATATACAGATATACAGATATACAGAGAATAACCTAATCCCCGTTGATAGCTAATTTTGATTTTTATATCTGTATATCTGTATATCTGTATATCTGTATTCTAATATTAATTTTCCTCTTGGCGTCGTCTTTCAGCCATTCGTTCAAGCAATGCAAGTCTAACCGCCGCTGTTAAATCAATATGAGCCTCGTTCTCTTCAGCGATTTTAATTAAGAAGTCGCCCTGAGCTTTAGCTAACAGCTCTGAGGCTCTGAGTCGGTCGCGAGTACTCTCGTTAGTATCTCGCATTATTGATGTCCAGAATGCGAACCGCTGCTCTTTATCGGCAATATTCGGAGCTTGCCGCTCCTGCTCTCTTGCCCGTATCGCCTCGGCTATCTGCGGCTGCTTGAGTAGTCTTTGGCCTGACGAGTACGCAGTCGCCTCGCTGTATCCTGCAAGCTTGGCCGCCTCGGTAGCGTTGCCGGTGTAACATTCTATAAATGCTTGCTGTTTCTGAGTTAAGCTCATTATCGCCCCATCTCCTATATGTTGAGATTAGTTGAATTATAATCGACTTGCGGTCTGATGCGCGGGCTTGAGATTAATTCTCGTCGCCATAAAACGCGTCATATTT
>JAFUXM010000049.1 GCA_017470785.1 Synergistaceae bacterium | reverse complement strand
TGTATGAAAATAGCTTAACCGGCGACGCTGAGATTGACGGGATTATAAATCAATATACGCGCTACAGTATGGAGCTGGCGGTCGTATGATAAAGCCGAAGGTAATTCATCCCAGAAAAGTTTTGTTGTATAAGCGTGATGAAACGGAGATTGATCCTGAGTTCGGAGTGACCGGCAAAATCACTTGGCAAGAGCCGATAGAGCTTTACGGCCAAGTCAAGTATGACAGCTTTCAGAGCTTAAACCCTACAGGCGGTGGCAATAATCCGATTAGTGCGGGTCATATAGTCTTTTACGATAAAGACTGGGCGGCAGCTGGCGGCCAAGTCAACGATGAGCTTGAACTTGAAGAGGATTACACGTTTACATCAAGATTAAAAATTATTGAGGTCAGACCGGCGGCGCATTATCACGGCAAAAACTGGCATATTCACGTGTATTTTGAACGTATAAGGCAGATTAAACGATGAGTGAGTTAATCGGCGATTGGAATAAACTTAGCAAAGTTTTAAATTCTGGAAAATTTAAATCCCAGCTGGCAGCGGCGACAGAACGGGTCGGCAATTACGGCGCAAGTGAGATTAAGAAAGGCATTGTATCAGGCAAGAATTTTGCGCCTAATCATCCGTACACAGTAGCTAAGAAAGGCTCGAGCAAGCCGTTGATTGACAAAGGCGACTTATTAGGCAGCGTCACGTACGATGTCTTAAATTCAAACGCAGTATTCATAGGCGTGAATAAGAATGCAAATATTGCGGCTGTTCACGAGTTCGGCTGCACGATTAAAGTTACGCCTAAGATGCGGGCATATTTGCACTATAACGGACTGCATCTGAAAGCCAGCACGCAGTATATCAACATACCGGCGAGGCCGTTTATAAGACCTGCTATTGAGAATGCTGAATTTGCAAAAGCGGTTTATGACATTTACAAGTTTGCGGCCATGGAGGCGCTGAAGTCATGATAGAAGAGGCAACAAGGGCATTAATTAAATTATTCAGGACTATTGAGCCCAATACGGTGTTAGGCAATGCGCCGCTTACTGAGTTAGCGCAGTTGCCTGCAATAGTATTAAATGGGCCTGTTGCTGCGGTAAAAAAGCCTTTAACAAACGACAATAACCGCATAACGGCATATGACCGTGAAAATTATATCGCGGTTGATGAAGTTGCACCGCGCTGGTACGACTTAAGTTTCAGTGTTGCTATCGCCTGTAATTCGACGCTTGAGCTTGTTAATTTAATGGAAGAATGCAGCAGGCTCAATCAACGAGCACCGGTCATAGAGGCAGTGAACGATGAGCGGACGCGGATATATTCGTGGGGTTGGCGCAATTTGCCGAGCATGTATAACGTGCCGGATATAAGCGAGGTTTGCGAGGGCAGAGGCGAACTCGTGATTTACGATGTCGAAGCTTACAGCAATATCAGAGAGACCATCCCGCTTATTCGCGAGTTTATTTTAGATGCAAGGAGTGATACATAAGTGGCAAAAATTTATATAAGAAACATGGAAGACGGGGCGCGGGATTATCCGCTCAAAGACGGCAAGAGCATTTACCTGCCGCCTAAAGGCAAGCCTGTACACTGGGCAGAGATAGCGGAAAATAATTTCAGTCCGGCTTTAGCGCAAGCTGAGCTGCGCGGATTTATTCAGGTAAAGCGCGAGGCTGCGGCAACAACTAAGAAAGACGGAGGCGGCAAATAATGGGCAGCGGATTACCGCGCGTAATATTACGCGAAATTGATTTATCGCAGTATGTTGATACGCTGACTAAAGGCATATCGTGCGTTGCAGGCATTACTGAAAAAGGCCCGGTAGGCAAGGCACAGCTAATAAGCAGTGAAACACAGTTTGAGCGCGTGTTCGGCGGCAATTTAAAGAATAATGACTTCCCGCTAATTGCAAAACGTGCGTTGAGCTATGGCGCGGTGCTGTGGGTGTCAAGGATTGCGCATTATACTGATATAACTAAACTCAACACGATAACAGCTAAGACATCAAGCGTTGAGATAAATGACCGAGCCGATACGCCGCAACCGACATTGAAAGTCAGTGCAGCTAACCCCGGGACGTGGGGCGATGATTTAAAAATTGTCATATCCGAGAGCAGCCTTGACGCAGACCATTTATTTACGTTAAGCGTGCTTGACGGTGATGAAGAAGTCGAAACCTTAAGCGATGTCTCAATGGATGATGACAGCGAGTATTATATCGAAAATCAAAAGAGCAATTATATAGCTATTGAAGATTTAGCAAGCACTTCAGGAGCTGATAAAGACAGGCCGGCCTTAGGCACGTACGCATTAAGCGGCGGCGATGACGGAGTTGACGGAATAAGCGACGCGGATTATATCGGCAGTGCTGCTAACGGCACTGGTATGTATGCGTTCGACGAGGTCAACGACGCATTGCAGTTAGCAATCCCCGGTGTGACCAGTGCTGCGGTTATCACGGCTGGCCTTGCGTACTGCGAAAATCGTAAAGACTTAGTTTATATAGCCGGAACGCCGTTTAACTTAACGCCTCAAGAGGCTGTGGATTTCAGACTTGGCCAAGGCGTTTATACTCATGCGCCGTTCGTGTCAAACTATGGCGCGATGTACCCGACGAAGGTAAAAATCTACGATGTATCGAAGCAGAAAGAGCGGTATATAGCGTCCGAGGGCGACATATTAGGCATAATGGCCGTCAATGACTATGTCGGCGATGAGAGCTATGTTCCTGCAGGCGCAAAACGCGGCAGAATTTTAAACGCCTTAGGCGTTGATTACAACGTTGGAGCGCGGGGCGCATTAGGCGAAGGCAATTACATGAATGAAAATCAGCTTAACCCAATTTGCGTGTTTGATGATACAGGCACAGTAGTTTGGGGCGGCCAGACCTTGCAGAGACAGGCGAGCCTTTTGCGTGAATTAAACGTGCGCCGCATGATGATTGTAATTGAAAAGAGCGTCGAGGCTTACGCAAGGGCGTACTTATTTGAAAAGAACGAGCCGAGTACGTGGAGACGGTTCTACAGAGGGCTTGAGCCTAAATTCAGGGAGTGGAAGTCGAAGCGCTGGTTCTATGACTATTATATATTCTGCGACCAGAATGCTCAGTCGCTTGATGATGCAAAGTTAAACACTGCTGAGAGTGTACAGCGCGGCGAGTTTAGATGCCAGATATTCATTAAGCCGGTTGTCGGTATTAAATATATCATGATAGACGCGGTTATTACGCGGCTTGATGCTGATTTTGCCGAGACGCTTACTGACGTAATAGGAGGTTAGAGACATGGCAGCAATACCTGTTTTCCCGGGTAACCCGAGGCAGAAACATGAATTTGAGATACGCCTTGACGGCTTTATAGTAGGCTGGTTTGAAAAAGCCACGTTGCCGGAGATTGAGACTGAGATTGATGAATTTAATCCGGCAGGAAGCGTAAGGCCGACTAAGTTTGCAGGTAGAGCCAAAATAGGCGACTGCACGCTTGAAAAAGGCGTTATATCTGATAACGGCGATTTTGGAGCGTGGAACTGGTTCAGGCAGGCGGTTGATACCGCTTACGGCACAATAGGCGACCCTGAAGACTATAGACGCGACGTTGAAATATGCGAGACGGATCATATGGGTAATGTTATCCAGACGTATTTATTGAAAGACGCGTTTTGTTCGAAAATATCGCTCTCCGAGTTTGATGGCGGCAGCAGTGAACATGTTGTCGAAACACTTACGCTAACAGTAAATGATATGGAGGTCTTTTAATGGCTGAAGTTGAAGTCTTAAAGATAACACTGCCGTCGGGGATTGAGGCAGAGATAAAGGAAATAGACGGAGCTGCTGAAAAGGCATTGACCAATCAGCGGCTCTTAAAGTCCGGTAAGGCTATGAACGTGCTTATGCAAAAGGCGATAGTCACGCTGAACGGCAAGCCGCTGCCGCAGAATACAGGCGAGGCTAACGCGCTGCTGCTTGACTTGAAGACCGGCGATAGAAATTA
>JAFUXM010000048.1 GCA_017470785.1 Synergistaceae bacterium | reverse complement strand
CGTGTGCCCTTCATGCCAATATTCTAAAGTCCTTTTTCTGTATTTTTCATCGTATGCCATAATTTTATATTATACATTTTTTAAGTTTTTTAGCTATAAATATAAATTAAGAACATTAGCTGGCTCAGACTAGTGCTGTAAAATTGAAAGATTATGCATCCGAGCATTACGATGCTTATCTGTGCGTGATTGCTGCGCAGTTTGTTTGATGTCCTAGATAGTGTCGTCAAAGAGAATTAATACATAAGGCAATACAGCGAATTTGTACAGCAGCTATCATTGATTGTAGATTTTTAACATATCTTGTGGCTATCCCACGCCATTGTTTTAGCTTCAAAAACGTGTTTTCTATTATATGACGTAATTTATATGCATTTTTATCATATTCACGCGATACTTTTCTGCGCTTCTTCGGTGGAATTATTACTTCCATTCCTGCATCTTGCGCCGTTTCTATAATTTCATTAAGTAAATATTTTGCACCTGTATCTTTTATCAAATTTTTTGCCTGGCTGCAGTCGGTTACAGTGCCGCTGGTAACAATAAAACGCACAGGCTTGCCAGCTGCATCCACTGCCATATGTATCTTCGTATTTAGCCACCTTTTGTACGCCTCATCGCCTGATTGCCTCCAGCAGCGCCGACTGCATGCGGATGTACTTTTACAAATGTTGCATCTATCATTAACCATTTATACTTATACTCATGTTCAGAGGCAAGCAGTTCAAATATTTTTGCCCATACACATCCGTCTCGCCAGCGGCAAAAACGCCTGTTTGCATTCTTACAGTCCCCATAATCCGGCTGTAAATCCCGCCACGGCGCCCCATTCCGAAGTATCCAGAAAACCGCATTTATAAAATTACGATTATCACGCACTGGCCGCCCTGTTGTATCTTTACGGCCCGGCAGATGCGGCTCAATTATTTTCCATGCCTTATCCGAGATATCATGCCTTCTATAAGCTGCTGCTCTATTCATGCATTATCACTATTTTATCATTACTTAAGATTCTTTATAATTATACACGTTTTCTTTGTCTTTAACGACACCCTCTAAAGTAATTAAGTAATTCTGTTTTATTCATGTGTACGCTCCTCAAAAATTTTTTTCACTGTTAAAAATTAAAAATTAAAGATTAATATCACATTCAAACATTTTCGCTAGTAAGGCCATTTAGCGCAAATTTTAACATAACTTAAATAAAATTTTAAATTTTGCTGCAAAAATGCGGCAGCCGATAGATAATTTATATCTGTCAGCTGCCGCATTTTATTATTAAATTATTTTATTATTTAATTATTTAAAATCAAATGTTAATTCATCAATAATTTCTTTGACGTTTCTAATCTCATGAATTTGGCTGATGCCGAGACCTAAGGATACATAGCCGTTGTCCATATCGCCTTCAAGCATACCTACACGGAGATTGGCGAAGCCGCCCATCTTTTTGCCAAGCTCCTCATTAGACGCTCCTGCTTTATCCATTGATACAAGTTCGTTAGCAAGCTTGCCAGTGAGCGAACGGTAATACGTCGGTATCGTTCTGAACAGGAGCAGATCCTGGGCATTGGCCGACCTCGCAGCCTCTTTGACGTTTTCAGCCATGCGGCTTTCTTTGCTCATCAAAAATACAGTGCCGCAATAAACGCCCTCAGCGCCAAGCGCGAGCGCCGCATTAAAAGCTCTCTTGTCATCAATACCGCCGGCCGCCATGACAGGCGTATGATCGACTGCATCAGCAATTAACGGCACAATAGCGAAAGTTCCGAGAATTTTATTCGGCAGCGTCCCGCCTTCGTCAAAGCCCGTTGCAACAATGACATCAGCTCCGGCGGCTTCAGCTGCCCGCGCGTTATCCGAGCCTCAACACCTTATTTATAAATAATCCCCATGCCCATAACATCAGCAGCTCCATTATTAATAGTCCAAACGTCAGCATGATTTAAATCTCCCGTCACAATCTTATTCACAGCTTATAAACAGTCTAATATAAAAGCCAAGCCAGCCATGAATTAATCACAGCTGGCCTGAGTTGTTGGTGTTCGTTGTGCTTGTTGTTGTGTTTCTCGTGTTCGTCCTTCGATTTGAAATTCTATCATGTAATACAAAATTCTGCAACAATAAAAATATGGGAATATAAGAGCCTCTGTTCCTATATCCCCCTGCGTTGAAAAATTTTAAAATTTTCGTCTGTTGCTCTAAATTTTATCACAAATTTTTAAAAATAAAATTCGCATTTGCGTACTTGATAGTATAAATTTTCTAATTTGAGCTACGTTAATCGGCAGTCCGCCGATGTCTTCCTCGCTCTTATAAATCATGGCAAGCCGTTTATTATATGCGCTTATGCCTTCGGCAGCAGGCAGCGCCAGCTCACTCGGCAGCATGAAATCAGCGACGTCACGGACAAGTCCGCTCATCACATATTTAAAAATAAGCTTATCGCCGAAATGCGCCTCAAGCTTATCATACACAGGCTCCTGCTCATACGACAGTCCCATCATCGGGTCAGTAAAAGTTGTAAGAATAATATTCATGTTTATATTTTGCGCTCAATAAACTGGCCGCCCACCGACCATGCGGCAATATCATCAAATTTAATATATATATATTTGCTGACCGGAACATTAACTTTTATAATCACAAACGGCATTAAGCATTCCTCCATTCCTGAATTTGCCTAAGAATGTCATCCGCAAGCTCCTGATTTTTCATCTGGTAAGTGTGGCCAGTCTTCTCGATAAATATTAATTTATTCTGACTTGCCGTCGGCATATGATTATTGATATTGCGCAAAAATTCCGCCGGATCGCCGTCAGTGAAGTTATCGTATGTGCCGACAAGCAATGCGCCGGTGTGAGTGATCTTTTCAGCCTGCGAGAAATCGCCGTTCTTTATGCTCTGCGAGGCTTGTATGCTCTGCGAGGCTTGTGCAGTATGCACGTTGTTAAGCATACCGGAAAACTGCCAGTCATACGCAGTCCCAGCGATGCACTCAACCCAGCCCATAAACGGAAACGGCAGCATTTTATTCTCCTCGCCGCGTTTCATCATCTCCATAATAATCTGCTTCTCACGCTCGCTCACGCATGACATCATGTAGTCAAGATTAGCCGGCGACAGCAAAAAGAAATGCTCAACTCTAACGTCATGATGCCGTGAGAGATAATATATAACTTTATTTGCTCCCAGCGAGTGGCCAGCTAAGATAATATGTTCATAGCCCTCTTGCTCAGCAAAGTTTAAATATGCCTCGATGTCTTCGTCAGTATAAATAAATCTCTCGTTCCATGAGCCTATAACCTCTTGCTCGCCGGTGTTTGCATTAACAATCGGAATTTCGCCGAATGCGTCGTTAGTCTGCGCATATATAAAATCAATATTCCCAGCGTTGAGCGTATCGCCTATTGTGTAATAAAACGGATTAGAATAAAAATTCCCGTGAATACCGGTAATAACAATCATTACAGTATCGGCCATGCGTTCTTTCTGCGGCCTGAATAGCACGCCGTTTAATACTGCGCCCCGAGCTGTCGGCACGTCAAGCTTGAACATATTATTATTAGGCATTATTTTCACTGCGCCCCCTGAAGATGCATTTATGAGCCTCGGACGAATAGCAGGCGTTGCACGAGACGCATTTAGAAATATAATTTGCATCTTGTTTCATCTTGAGAGGCAGATCCGGCTCTCTCAGCAGAGGCCGGGACAGCGAGATAAAATTAATTTTAGTTTTATTAAGCACTTCTTCCATGAAATCAAGGCTGCGGAAGCCGCCGACTGCTATAACAGGGCAGCGCACCGCCTCAGCTACAGCAGCTGCCGCCGGAACAAAATATCCTTCGTTTTGATGCGCTCTCACGCCGCCGACCGACGTGCCGTTGCCACTGACCTCAATAGAATTAATGCCGGCCTCGTCAAGAAGCGAGCATATCTCAACGCAGTCTTTCTCAGTGATGCCGCCGTAAGTAAAGTCACTGCTGTTGACCTTAGCCGTGATATGCAGTGAAGGCGCTGCCGATTTTATACCGCTAAGTATCTCCAGAACAAGGCGCGTACGTCCTGCAATGCTTCCGCCGTAGTCATCTTCTCTATGATTTACAGCAGGCGATACAAAGCGGCTCAGAAAGAAGAAGTGCGCAATGTGCAGCTGTACTCCGTCAAACCCTGCCTTCTCAGCACTCACAGCTGCATCTATAAATTGCTCACGCACAAGATGTACCTCGTCTATGCTCATGCCGTCAGGTTCTGTCTGCATAAAACTGCCGTTTAAGCTGCGATAATACGCGCCGAGCGCAAGCTGAGTTATAACCGGAATGCCCTGCGCATGTATAATATCCGTAAGCTTTTTTATATTGGGGAATGAGCGCATCGTCGCACAGCCGCATCATGCCGCCGAAATATCTGTCATGCAGGGCTACGCTGGTGAAGCCGGTTATGACAAGTCCCACGCCGCCCTTTGCAAGCTCATCGTAAATTTTATATGCTTCGTCAGTGATGCCGCCGTCCGGCCTTGCAATGCCTTCACATGTCGCCGACCTGACAAGCCGGTTCTTTACGCTCAAATTTCCTAAAACCGCGCTCTCAAAAATTTTCTTCATATTCATACATACCTCGTTATATAGCTTTATATTTATTTATTTATAAAATTAATGCTTATATCCTGAAGTCCATGAATATTAAGCTCGCCCGAGCCGTCATGCAGGCTGTATTCAACTTGAATTTTTAAAGACTTGTCATCGCTGCAGAGCTGATAGCCATGAGTTTTAAGAATAAAGTCGAATGCAAGCTCCTGCGCTTCGTACTTTACAATCGTATCGTTGGCCGGATCAAAGAACATGTCAGCCGTAATATATCCAACTCTGTGTAAAAGCATGGCGCTGTCTCTCGCCTCAATGCCGACCATTGTGATTGCATTGCCCGTATAATCTCTATATGCGATGCAATGGCTGCCGTCTTTAAAACAGTACTCGCCGCAGTAAGAATGCTCCGTTTGCTCTCCGTCAATTATGCTTTTCAACAGGATCGAAACGTTACGAATATCCTCACGCATTATGTGCCGTCATCCCCGAACAACTTTACAACTCCTTTACAAATTTTTTCAGGCAAAATATAATATAGCCGCAATAAAAAAACAAGAATGCAGAATTTTCTTTGCTGCAATAAAAAATATAGTAAAGGTGATTTTATGGGAAATAAACAGCTGCCTAAAGATGAAAATATTTATGAGACAGCCTGTCCGATTCTTTACGCAATGGAAATTATCGGGCAAAAATGGAAGCTGCCGATCTTATGGTACATCGCAGATGCAGAGAAGCAAACGCTCCGTTACCGTGAACTTGAACGCAAAGTCGTCGGTATTACGGCAACCATGCTCACGAAATGTCTGCGTGAGCTTGAGCATGACAAACTTTTAAAACGCAAGCAATATAACACGATACCGCCCGCAGTAGAATATTCATTGACTGAGCGCGGCAAGACACTTATGCCTGCGCTGGAGTCAGTGTATAACTGGGCTGAATCTCAAATGAAGAATAAATAATTTTTAATTTTTATTTGTCCTAACGGTTTCGTGCTTTATATTAAGATTTTGTTGTCGCTGCGTTAGTCAAGACAGGCGCAAAAAATTAAATTTAAAACGCCCCGCAAGTTTAAATTTTTAAGCTCTGCAGGGCGTTAATTCTAAATTAAAATTATAAAATTAAATTTATAATTTATCTTTTCTTGCCTTCAGGCTTGGCCAAGTACCACTCAATCAAAAATCCTGTCGCAACGAACATTGAGCTCCATGTACCGGCGATAATGCCGATTAACATTGCAT
>JAFUXM010000047.1 GCA_017470785.1 Synergistaceae bacterium | reverse complement strand
GGCGCAGATACCAGCAGGCCATATCGGCACGCCCGAGGATGTAGCTCACGCTGTGAAATTTTTTGCAAGTGAAGCAAGCGCATATATTACGGGTCAAGTTTTAGCTGTCGACGGCGGAATGACTATGTGTTAAATTAAATCGAGACTTAAAAATAGCTGTCGGCGTGAGACTTAAAAATAAAAAAATTAATAGCTTGAATAAATTTAAATTAATTAGTATTATGTTTTTTTAAATTAGGGTTTAAAATTAAATTATTAAGGGGGTGAAAGGAATATGAAGAAGGACGAAGTAATGGCCAGACTTAAGGAGATTATTATTGACCGTCTGAACGTTGAAGAGGATCAGATCGTGCCTGAGGCTACGTTTGTTGATGATTTGGGTGCGGACTCGCTTGATATAGTTGAGCTGATCATGGGAATAGAAGAGGAGTTTGAGATCGATATTCCGGACGAGGACGCAGAGAAGCTTACGTCTGTCGGCGAGGCAATGCGCTATACGCTCAGCAAGATCAGCATTGATGAATAATAATTGAATTTAATTTAATTTGAATTTCCGCAGCGTCTCTCTGTTATGTAATATAATAAGAGCGGCGCTGTTTTTGTTTATTTAAATATTAAAAGGTGTGATGGATAGAATATGAGACGAGTAGTAGTAACGGGTCTTGGCCCGGTAAGTCCTATAGCGATAGGCAAAGAAAATTATTTTAACGCGCTGCGTGAGGGCAAGAATGGCATAGGGCCTATAACTAATTTTGAGTTGGGCGACTGTCCGGTGACGTTCGGCGCTGAAATTAAGAACGAGGTATTTGATCCGACTGCATTTATGGATAAGAAAGAGGCGCGTCGCAGCGACAGAGCTATACAGTTTGCAGTGGCTGCGTCGAAACTTGCTGTTGAAGATGCGAAGCTTGACGTGAAAGAGCTTGACCCGTATAGATTTGGAGTTTATATAGGCACTGGGCAGGGCGGCATTGAGACATCGTTTAATAATTTCAGGACTATGTTGGAGAAGGGATCTAAGCGCGTCAGCCCGTATTTTATCCCGATGATGATAAGCAACATGTCGACGGCTTATGTAGCAATAGTGTTCGGAGCGAAAGGGCCGAATTTGTGCGTTGTAACGGCCTGCGCGACGAGTTTGCACAGCATGGGCGAGGCGTATCATACGATTATACGCGATGATGCTGACGTGATTATAGCCGGCGGCACTGAGGCTGCGCTGCGGACTATCAGCATTGCCGGATTTGCCTCGATGAAGGCATTATCAACCAGAATGGACTCGCCCGAGACTGCAAGCCGGCCGTTTGACAAAGACCGCGACGGCTTTGTAATGGGTGAGGGCGCAGGAGTTGTGATATTAGAGGAATTAGAGCACGCGTTGAAACGCGGAGCGCATATTTACGGTGAGTTTACAGGCTACGGCACGTCGTGCGACGCTGGACATATCACAGCTCCTGATCCTGAGGCCAAGGGCGCAGCTTATGCTACCCGTAAGGCAATGCAGATGGCCGGATGGGATATTAAAGATGTAGATTATATTAACGCTCACGGCACGTCAACAGGACTTAATGACAAAATGGAATCGCGCATGATTAATGACGTGTTTGGCGAATATGCGAAGGATATTACGGTTACTTCGACTAAGTCAATGATCGGCCATTGCTTGGGCGCAGCAGGCGGCCTTGAGGTCATAGCGTCGATGCAGGCACTTGAAGAGGGATATATTCATCCGACTTTAAATTACACTACGCCTGATCCTGAGTGCAATGTAAATATTGCGGCGGGCAAGGGCGTTAATCGTGACGTTAAGAGACTGTTAGTGAACAGCTTCGGCTTCGGCGGTCACAACGGCGTGCTTGCATTTGAGAAGTTTAATGGCTAAGAAATATAATACGCAGGATGTTAGGCGGGAGCGGGTGAGCAGCATTCATGCCGCCCCGCCTATTATTGACACTTCACTTGTCGCTCAAGCGGCAAATTTAACGCCGCAGGAACGCGCAAAATTTTATAATAGGGATTTAGATGCGCTGCAGGGCAATTTAGGCTATGAATTTAATGACAAGATGCTGCTTGACGAGGCGTTATGCCATTCGTCATTTGCCCATGAGCATGGCCTTTATGTTACTAACGAGCGCTTGGAATTTTTAGGCGACTCTGTGCTGAGCTTTGTAATTGCGCGGGCGTTATATAAAATTTATCCTGATGCGAGCGAGGGCGAGCTGACTAAAATGCGTGCTGCGCTGGTATGTTCGCAGTCATTGATTGAACGCGCGGTGAAGATAAAGCTGCCGGACATGATGTTAATAGGCAAGTCGTTTAAATTTGATACGCCTAAATCTCTATACGAAGATGCGTTAGAGGCGCTTATCGGCGCTGTGACGCTTGACGGCGGAATTTTAGCTGCTGAGAAAGTTATTAAGAAATTATTTTTGAAAATATCTGACCTGCAGGCACTAAGCGAGTTTGATTATAGCTCGTTAAATTTAAATTTAAATATAAATAAAAGCAAGCCTGAGAGCAAGAATAGTAATAATAAAAATAATAATATTAAAATTAAGCAAGAAAGTAATTTGCCGAAGGTTAATTCTGATTTTAAATCGAAGCTGCAGGTCTGGCTGCAGGCGCGGCACTTGCCTTTGCCCGAGTATAAATTAATAAGCTCGACTGGGCCGGATCATGCGCCGGAATTTTTAGTCAGCGCGAAAATTTATATTAATAATGATAAAGAGCTTTCAGCGCAGGCATCCGGCACTAATAAAAAACGGGCTGAAGCTAAGGCCGCCGAGCTCTTGCTCAAGGAGCTTGAGGAACTTAAATTAATTTAAATGCGCTTAAAATTAAAATTAATTTTAATAATTATTTTAATTATAAATTCAGCTGTAAATATTCAGGCTGAGGCCGCCGCGCAGGCGCATCTTGAAGATGAAAATAATAAAATTAAAATTGCGGCGGCAGACCCATGGCTTGCAGTTATCACGTCGTTTATCGGCGGCACTAACGTTTACGTCACGTCGCTCTATGACTTTAATGCAAAGCCTAATAAAAATGTAAATTTAAATAATATAAATAAATTAATTGCGATTGACCGCGATGAGCTTAAGAATTTTAAAATTAATATTAATATAGCAAATATAGAAACTTGGTATTTATTTAAGGAATTTAAAGAGCTGAATAATCTTGAGGCGGCGATACTTGACCCGTCGGTGACGCCGTTTATTGCGCAAAAAATTATGACTGCACTGGCAACATGGGACGCTGCGAATTATCCGTACTATCAGCGGCGATTGGCCGAGTTTCAGACCAGACTTTCAAGCTCGATACTTGCCGGCAAGCAATTATTAAACGGCACGAAAATTTATCTTGACGGCGAGGGCGCTTTGAATTTATATAATTTATTTAAGGCGTCCGGCTGCGAGATATTAGATAAAGTAACGCCCGACGCTTTGAGCATTGTTGATGACAGCTATTCACGCGGCAAGCGCAAATTAAAATCTCAGGGCAATATATTTTACTTTAAGCGGCCTGACATAAAAGAAAATAATTATAATATAGACTATCCGGCGTATCTGCATGATTTGTATATCGCGCTGTGGCAGCTCATTTCTAAATCTAATTAGCTAATTAAATTAAATAAATTAAATTAAAATTTAAAAACGCCGGTGAGCTAAATTCCCGGGCGTTGTGTTTTTAATTAAATTATTTTATTTATAGCTAAAAAACTTATAAAATAAAATCGATGTCTTTATCAGATACTTTCTATTCATCTTATTATGTATAGCTAAAAAACTTAAAAAATGTATAATATAAAATTATGGCATACGATGAAAAATACAGAAAAAGGACTTTAGCATATTGGCATGAAGGGCACACGT
>JAFUXM010000005.1 GCA_017470785.1 Synergistaceae bacterium | reverse complement strand
AGGCGGATTAGCCGGCCACGGCAAACTCGGCATTCCCAACGGCATAATGGGCTTGTACCCGGCCGGCGGCAGCGTAGATTTATTTGGCAAAAAATTGCAGCTCAATAAACCCAGAAAGGCGCTTGATAATAAAATGGCCTTTGTGTCTGAAGACAGGCGCGGCGTTGGCTTGTTATTGGACGAGCGCATCGACTGGAATATCACGTTCACGGCTATGCAGGTGCAGGGCAAATTTTTGAAGGGC
This sequence comes from Synergistaceae bacterium, assembly GCA_017470785.1. GTDB lineage: Bacteria > Synergistota > Synergistia > Synergistales > Aminobacteriaceae > JAFUXM01. The sequence goes on along the minus strand of JAFUXM010000005.1, from coordinate 30,267 downwards.
ATTAAAGGCTTGCTGCAATTGCGCGATGACGACGCTATGGAAGACGCGGCTAATGCGTTAATTAAATTATTAGATATTAAATGCACCGGGCCGCAGCAGCACGCCGGGGAATTAAGCGGCGGCAATCAGCAGAAAGTTTGTTTAGCTAAGGCGTTTGTGCTTGAGCCTGAGATTTTATTGGTCTGCGAGCCGACGCGCGGCATTGACGTAGGCGCTAAGACTTTAGTGCTTGACGCGTTAAGAGCATATAACGAGGGTCACGGCACGACGATTATAGTTACGTCAAGCGAGCTTGAGGAATTGCGGTCTATCTGCGACAGAATTGCGATAGTCGGTGAAGGCAAGATAGCCGGAGTGCTGCCCGCAAGCCGGCCTGCCGAGGACTTCGGTATGCTCATGATGGGTCACTCAGCTGACGAGCTTGAACAGGAGTAATCATGAAGAAGAGTTTAAAGAAATTTATTGAGAACGCGGGGTGGCCGCGCGTAATTATCGGCCTGTTTTTACTCTCATTATTTATACTTGCGCCGTTCGTGGGCGTGCAGCTTGATAATTCGCTTACTGATACGTTCGTAAGATTTGGAATGAACGGCGTAATGGTCTTAGCGATGATACCAATGGTGCAGTCGGGCTGCGGCTTAAATTTCGGCCTGCCGTTAGGCATCATAGCGGGATTATTAGGCGCTACGCTTTCAATCGAGTTTAACGAAAAGATTTTAGAATTTTTGAGCATCACGGCGCAGACCGGCCCGGGCTTCAGGGCATTTGCCGGCTTTGCATCGGCTGTGATAATGGCCTTGCCCATTGCTGCAATACTGGGATATTTTTACGGTAAGTTATTAAATCGCGTCAAGGGCGACGAGATGATGATAGCAACTTACGTAGGCTTCTCGTCAGTTGCATTTATGTGCATAGCATGGCTGTTACTGCCTTACAAGCATCCGACTATGATATGGGGTTATGCCGGCGCTGGCTTACGCACGACTATAAGCGTTGATAACTTCTGGCATAGTGCATTAGACGGCTTCTTAGGCACGACTATTAACATTAATAATACGGGCGTTCAGCTCGATAAATTGACGCTGCCCATCGGCACGTTTTTATTTTTTGCATTCATGGCATTTTTAGTATGGCTGTTCATGCGCAGCAAGACCGGTACGGCCATGACCGCCGTAGGCTCTAATCCTGAATTTGCAAGGGCATCAGGCGTTAATGTCGATAGAATGCGCGTAATCTCAGTCATGCTCTCGACTATGCTCGGCGCAATAGGCATTATAGTTTATGAACAGAGCTTTGGATTTATTCAGCTTTATATGGGGCCGTTCTATATGGCCTTGCCTGCGGTCGCATCTATACTTTTAGGCGGCGCTTCTGTAAACAAGGCAACTATATTAAACGTCATAATCGGCACGTTCTTATTCCAAGGAATTTTAACGATGACGCCGTCAGTTATAAACAGCGTCTTGCAGACGGACATGTCAGAAGTCATAAGGCTTATAGTAAGTAACGGCATGATACTTTACGCCCTGACGAGAAAGGTGCGCTCAAAGAGATGAGAAATTTTAATAAAATTTTAAGTGTAATAGCAAATAACGCCGTGCCGATTATATTTATAATCATCTCGGCGATAGCAATTCCGTTATCGGGCTTCTCAGCAAGCTATTTAGTTCAGGAATTATTAACGCGAATTGGCCGCAACGCATTTTTAATATTGTCGCTGTTAATTCCCATAATGGCCGGCATGGGATTAAATTTTGGAATGGTCTTAGGCGCGATGGCCGGACAAATCGGCTTAATCTTAGTGTCGGACTGGGCGATAGTCGGCATACCCGGCATGGTCTTAGCTATGATAGTAGGCACGCCGATAGCCGCGCTGTTAGGCATATTCTGCGGCGGCGTATTAAACCGCGCTAAAGGTCAAGAGATGGTAACGTCTTATATACTGGGCTTCTTTATCAACGGCGTATATCAGCTTGTAGTGTTATATTTCATGGGCTGGGTAATTCCGATTGTCAGCCCGACGCTGTTATTATCCCGCGGCTACGGCATTAGAAACGCAGTGAGCTTATTAGGCATCCGCGGCGTACTCGATAATTTAATTCCGGTTTCAATACCGTTCTTCGGCGGCACAGTGCGCATCCCGCTGGCAACGCTGTTAGTAATCGCGGCATTTTGTTTCTTTATAGTATGGTTCAGACGCACAAAGCTTGGACAGGACATGAGAGCCATAGGTCAAAGTCAGCCCGTCGCCGACTCAGCCGGCATAGCTGTAAATAAAACGCGTATTATCGCAATAGTAATCTCGACTGTATTAGCATGTTACGGCCAGATAATTTATTTGCAGAACATGGGGACGCTTAACACTTACAATAGCCATGACCAAGCCGGAATGTTCTCGATAGCGGCGCTGTTAATCGGCGGTGCGAGCGTGTCGCGTGCAAGCATAGCTAACGTCTTTGCCGGAGTAATATTATTTCACTTAATGTTTATCGTTGCGCCGATGGCCGGCAAGAATTTAATCGGGCAAGCGCAAATAGGCGAATATTTCAGAGTATTTGTCTCATACGGCATAATCGCTATAGCGCTGGTGCTTCACGCGTGGAAGCGCAACCGTGACCGTGAGAACGCGCGGCGCAGCTTACGCGGCAACGGCCAAGCCCAACAGAGCTAAAGCAAGCGAGCTAACGCAAGTTGAGCAGTGCTGAGGCAAGAAAGCTAAAGCAAGTTGGGCAGTGCTGAGACGAGAGCTAACGCAAGTCTTGCAGCGCCGAGACAAGAAAGCTAAAGCAGGTTGAGCAGCGCTGAGGCAAGAAAGCTAAAGCAGTTGAGCAGCGCTGAGGCACGAGCTAAGGCAGGTTGAGCAGCGCTAAGGCATGAGCTAAAGCAAGTTGAGCAGCGCTGAGGCATGAGAGCTAAGGCAGTTGTGCAGTGCTAAAGCACGAGCTAAAGCAAGTTGTGCAGCGCTAAGGCATGAAAGCTAAAGCAAGTTGTGCGGTGCTAAGGCATGAAAGCTAACGCAAGTTGAGCAGTGCTGAGACGAGAGCTAACGCAAGTTGAGCAGCGCTAAGGCATGAGCTAAAGCAAGTTGAGCAGCGCCGAGACGAGAGCTAAAGCAAGTTGAGCAGCGCTAAAGCATGAGAGCTAAAGCAAGTTGAGCAGCGCCGAGGCATGAGCTAACGCAAGTTGAGCAGCGCTGAGACGAGAGCTAAAGTAAGTTGAGCAGCGCCGAGACGAGAGCTAAAGTAAGTTGAGCAGCGCCGAGGCACGAGAAGCTAAAGCAAGTTGTGCCGTGCTGAGACACGAGCTAAAGCAGTTGTGCAGTGCTTAAAGCTAAAAGCTAAAAATAAGGAAGCGGTGTAATTAACATGAGAATTTTGCAAAGAGCTGCAGTAGTATTATTGATAATCGCGCTGGGTACGTGGCTGTTTTACATTGGCCGCGAGCATCAGATCTTTATTGACAATAAATCTATAACGCGCGGCGAGCAGAACTTTAAAGCCTTTGAGCAAGTGAACGTAAGCGTGAATAACGGGTCTAAAATAGAGTTATTAGCGCGTGACCGCGACATGACGAAGGCGGTCGGGCCGACGTTTATGCTTAGAGTTGAAATACTGGACTCGCTGGGCGGCGATGTCGCGAAAGAAATCGAAGTGCAAGTCAGGCCGGAATTTAACCGTGACATGCTGATTAACATCCCGTTATTAGCGGCCGGCCGCAGCGATTTTATATTGCCTGCGCCGGGCGCAAATTAAATTTTTAAAAATTTAAAATTTATAAAAATAAAAGCAGCCCGCAGATTTTAAAACCTCACGGGCTGCTTAATTATTTATTTAATTATTATTTAATTATTTAGCTCACCGGCGCGGTAGCAGGCAACGAAATGACCGGGCTCATGTTCTTTAAGTTCCGGTGCGCCCTGTCTGCACTTATCGCAGGCGTAACGGCAGCGGCCGGCAAAGCGGCACGCATTCGGCGGCTCAATCGGACTCGGCACATCGCCTTCTAATATAATTCGCTCACGCTTAACGTCAAGCTTGGCCAACGGAATTGCTGAAAGCAAAGCCTGAGTGTACGGATGAAGCGGCGATTTAAATAAATCCTGATACTCGCACAGCTCGACTATCTGGCCTAAGTACATAACGGCAATCCTGTCCGACACGTGGCGCACGACGCTTAAATTATGCGAGATAAACACGTAAGTATAATTAAATTCTTTCTGCAAGCTATTTAATAAATTTAAAATCTGCGCCTGAATGCAGACGTCCAAGGCCGAGACCGGCTCGTCTAAGACTATAAATTCAGGATTTAAAGCAAGCGACCGCGCTATGCCGATACGCTGACGGCGGCCGCCGTCGAGTTCATGCGGATAGCTATTCTCAAGCCGTTCTGCAAGCCCGACCGTGTCCATTAATTCACGTATGCGCCTGCGCATGTCAGCGCTTTTAGCATAAATATTATTGACTATCAGCGGCTCAGCGATTAATTCCCACACTGACAATCTGGGATTAAGGCATGAATACGGGTCCTGAAAGACTATCTGCACGCGTTTACGCAGCGCTTTCATCTCGCTTGCGCTGACTTTCGTCACGTCAACGTAACTATCATTATCTTTATTTTTAAGCAAAACTTCGCCTGACGTGCTGTCCAATAATCTTATCAAGCAGCGGCCAAGCGTACTTTTTCCGCAGCCGCTCTCGCCCACTAAGCCTAACGTCTCGCCTTTCTTAATCTCAAAGCTCACGTCATCGACCGCGTGAAGCCTGCCCCGCTTAGTGTTAAAATATTTCTTTAAATTCTTCACTATAATATATTTATCATTCACATCATTCATGTTATCTCACCGCCTTTAAAGCTCGTAACGTTTGGCCATGACATGGCAAGCTGCGCAGTGGCCGTTGCCGAAGTCACACATCTTTGGCTGCTCCTGCGAACAAATGTTCATGGCCAGTGCGCATCTGGGATGGAATGCGCAGCCCTTCGGCAAGTCCATCGGGTCAGGCATAAGCCCGGGTATAACAGGCAGCTCGTCAACGTCCTCGTCGATGCTCGGCACTGATTTAAATAAACCGTTCGTGTACGGATGAATCGGATTTGAATATAAAGATCTCTTATCTGCGTACTCGACTACGCGGCCGGCGTACATAATAGCGACTTTATCGCAAATGTCAGCCACTATGCCTAAGTCATGCGTGATTAAAATCATCGAGGCCGAAAATTTAGTTTTTAATTCCTTCATTAATTCCAATACCTGCGCCTGAATAGTCACGTCAAGTGCAGTAGTCGGCTCATCGGCAATTAATAACTCGGGGTCGCAGGCAAGCGCAATAGCTATGACAACGCGCTGCTTCATGCCGCCGCTGAACTGATGCGGATAATCTTTCGCCCGCTCACGCCGTATGCCTACCAGCTCCAGCATGTCGCCGGCAAGCTTTAAAGCCTCACTCTCAGACACGTTTCTATGCAGCTTAATCATCTCGGCAATTTGCTTATCGACAGTCATAACAGGATTTAAGCTCGTCATTGGGTCTTGAAAGATCATCGCGATCTTGCCGCCGCGAATTTTGCGCATATCAGCTTCAGACTTGTCTAATAAATTTTCGCCGTTAAATATAATCTCGCCGGATTTAATTTTCCCGGGCGGATTTGGAATTAACCGCATCACGCCTAATGCAGTCGTAGTCTTGCCTGCGCCGGTCTCACCGACTAAGCCTAACGTCTCGCCGTGGCCAAGCTGCAAATTTAAACCCTCGACTGCGTGAACTACTCCCGAGTCAGTCTCGTAGTGTATAGTTAAATCTTTTATATCTAACATTAAATTATTATTATTATTCTCGCTCATTTAAAGTCACCTGCCTTGATGCTTAACGCTTAAGCTTGGGATCTAACGCGTCCCTTAAGCCGTCGCCTAAGAAATTTAAAGCTAAAATCGTGAACATTATGGCAAGGCCAGGGTATAAAGTCATGTGCGGGAAGTCGCGTATATACTGTCTGCCGCCGGATAACATAGCGCCCCATTCAGGATTTGGCGGCTGTATGCCAAGCCCTATGAACGACAGGCCGGCCGCGTTTAATATTGCCGAGGCCACGCCTAAAGTTGACTGCACTATAATCGGCGCCATGCTATTAGGCAGTATATGCCGCAATATAATTCTTAAGTCAGAACTTCCAACGGCACGAGCAGCTTCTATAAATTCCATGCTGCGTATCGACAGTACAGACCCGCGCACTATACGCGCATACGTCGGCACTGCTGATATTCCCACTGCAATCATTAAGTTCATCAAGCTCGGCCCTAATGCTGCAACTATAGCTATGGCTAAGAGTGTTTGCGGTATAGATAATAATACGTCCATTACGCGCATGATGCTATTGTCAAGCCAGCCTGAGTAATAGCCCGATACAGCGCCTAACATGCCGCCGACTACTAATGCTATGCCTACAGCTATAAATCCGACTTGCAAACTCACGCGAGCGCCGTAAATTAACCGGCTCAATATATCTCGTCCAAATTCGTCAGTACCCAGCCAATGCTCCGCACTCGGCGTCTCGAACATGTGCATCAAGTCCTGCTTAATGGGACTATAAGGCGATATAGCCTCGGCAAATAACGCGCAGAATATTAATAATAATATAATTGCTAAACCAAACATTGCCAGCGGCGACTTGCTTAATCTAAATAAAACTTCGGCAAATGCGCCGCGCCTCTTGCGCTTCACTAACTCAGGGGTTACATTCTCTAAATTCTCACTCATAATAAATTAATCCCCCTATATCTTATCTAAGCTCCGCCTTGATGCGCGGGTCAATATATGCGTAAAGCAAATCAACTAATAAATTTACAATGCTAAAAGTCACGGCAATAAATAACACGCCGCCCTGCACCATGGGATAGTCGCGGGTCATGATTGCATTGACCATTAAACGGCCTACTCCAGGCACGGCAAATATGCTTTCGGTTAAGATTGCGCCGCTTAATAACTGCCCGAACTGCAGACCGCATAACGTCACGACAGGAATTAACGCGTTGCGCAGTGCGTGTACTCCAATAACTATGCTCTCGAGCTGCCCTTTAGCTCTCGCAGTTCTAATATAATCAGCCCTGATAACTTCAAGCATACTCGAGCGCGTCATGCGCGTTACCATCGAGATGCTTTGAGCTGCTAACGCAACCGACGGCAGTATCATTGCCTTGAAAGTGCTGAAGCCCGAACTCGGCAGCCACCGTAAATGCACCGCGAATAATAAAATTAATAATAAGCCCAGCCAGAACACCGGCATTGAAAGGCCTATCATAGCGAAGATCATAGTTATAGTATCGAACCATGAGTATTGCTTAATCGCGCTTATTATTCCGCAGGGTATGCCTATTATAATTGCGATAAGCATTGCAAAGGCTGAGAGCTTGAGCGTGTAAGGGAACGCGGTCATGATCTCAGTCATAACGGGCCGCTTCGTGCTGTACGACCTTCCAATATCACCCTTAAACACGGCTTTATACAAATAATTGCCGAACTGCACTAAGAACGGATCGTTCAAGCCCTCTTTGTCCCTAAACTCTTGAATGGCCTCCGGCGTCGCAAGGTCGCCTAACACCATCCGCGCAGGATCGCCCGGCGTGAAATACAACAGCGTGAACACGCAGAATGCCACGCCGATTAGAACGGGAATCAAAAACAATATGCGCCTGATAATATAGCGTATCATTGTAAAACAATTCACTTCCCCTCAGAGAATTAAAATAAGTTTATTATATAATATTATCTTTCAAAATAAAAAATACGGGCGGAAGCTCAAACTCCCGCCCGTTAATAAATTTTTTAATTTTTTTATTATTATTCTATGCTCTAAAATCTCCCTTGAGCCTGCGCTTAACAGGCGCTTTGGCAAGCTCACGCTCGTTCTCATATAAATTATCATAATAATTATAATTATTCAGCCCCGGCGCAAGCAGTCCCATAGTCTGCGGACTTATCGCCTTTAATATATCGTTCTCTTCGCTGCCGCCGCTTTCATCATCCAATACTTCATTATCTATATCATCTATCACTTCATGAGCTTGAGCAAGCTCTTTATTTTCATTTTTATTTTCATCATTAACTTCAACATCAACATTCTCTAAATTTATATCCGCATCAGGCTGCGCTGCCTCAACATCTATATTATCTTCAGCATCTTCAATTTTATCTTCAATTATTTTATTTTCAGCTTTATTTTCAACTTTAATTTCACTTTCAGCTGCTTTATTAGCATCATCATTTTTATTTAACGCACTCTCAGGCTCGATACATAAATATCCCATAAATCTATCCTGCCACTCGCACGGCAGTATCTGCGCACCGCTTAAAGCTTCAATGCGCTCCAAATCATCCGCATTATTCAAATCTATATTATCTAAATCTAAATTTAAATCTAAATTTTTTAAATCGCTTGCATCTTCAAGACGCCGCCACTTATGGCCGCCGGCCTCAATTAAATTCATCCATAATCTGCCTAAGCCAGCCCACCATGATATATCCTGCGCCTCGACTAAGTCGCCCGTGCAGTCCTCGATAGTGAAAATTCCCGCCGCAAGCCGTCTGAACGATAAAAACATCGGCCTGTCCTTGCCCTCAAGCTCAACTATAAACTCGTCCTTCTCAGGCAAGGCCGCCGCGTTCAAACGCTCTAACTCAGCTCCAAATTCGTTTAACGCCGCAGGATTTAACTTGACTTTATTACGGCCGCACATCGCAAATGCAATCGGCGCAGTCCACCACGCGGGATACTCAGTCTGATTGGGATTAAATGCTCCGGCAAGCGTGCCTATGCTCACGCCCCGCTTCTCGATTATCAAAGCTTGAATTTTATCCGGCGCAGCGAACTCGTTTATATTTATCGCGCGTATAATTTCATCGCGTTCAAGCTCCGGCAAGTCCTTTAACAACAAATCAACATGGCCGCGCTCAATCAAAAATACAAGCTGCTCCTTCGAAAATATCAGCGGCTCAGCGTCTTTCTCATCGCCTAAATAAACTCCATAGTCCAGCACTAAGCTATACATCGCCCTTAAAAAATCCAGCAGCGACGAACTGCGCGACAACGAAAATAATATCCTCTCGTCCTTTAAATTATTTAAATTCTCTAACTCTAAATTTTCAAACGCCATTTTTTAATCTTCGATTATAGCCTTTATAAATGCTTTAATATCAAATGCGCTTAAATCATCTTCACCTTCGCCTAAGCCTATATATCTAACCGGCACTTTTAATTTCTTCGCAATCGACAATATAACGCCGCCCTTGGCACTATTATCATACTTAGTTAAAATTATAGAATTCACAGGCACAGCAGCGTTAAAAGTCTCGGCCTGCATCACCGAATTTTGGCCACTCACTGCGTCAAGCACCAGCACGACATGCACCCGCTCAGCGCCGGCCTCACGAACTAAAACTCTATAGACTTTCTTTAATTCCTCCATTAGATTATGCTTGTCATGAAGCCTGCCTGCCGTATCGACAATTAATAAATCAGCATTAGAATTATTTGCAGCACGCCACGCGTCAAATGCAACAGAGGCTGCGTCGCTGCCCTGCTCCTGCGCTATGACCCGCACGCCCGTCCGCTCGCCCCATATCTTCAGCTGCTCCACTGCCGCCGCCCTGAACGTATCGCCTGCCGCTAATAAAACATTTTTACCCGCATGATTTTTAAACTGAAAGGCAAGCTTGCCCGCGCTCGTCGTCTTGCCGCTGCCGTTTACACCTATCAGCAATAATACCAGCGGTCTCACGTCAAGTTCAAACGCCGCGCCCATCCCAGGCACTGCCTCAAGCTCAGAGCTAAGTTTCTCCATAAAAATTTCACGCAATTCTTCTATGCTTATATTCTTAGCTCTCTTGGCCTCGCCTTTTAAATAATCTATAATCTCTTCGCTATAGTCAACGCCGACGTCGCCTAAAATTAATTTCTCCTCAAGCTCAGACCAAAACGCCTCGTCAATTTTATTTTTGCCGGAAAATAACTTAGAGATGCCCCACTTCTCTTTTATATTATTCAGACCGGCCTTGATGCTCTTCAAACTAAAATTAAAAAATGCCATTTTTATTTAACCTTTAAACCTTTCGCTTATTATTATTGCTATTATTATTTTTACTGCCCTTGCCTTTAGCGCTGTGCCTCTTAAATTTATTATGCTTAACGCCGGCCGCTTCACCGGCATTTACATCTTTCTTTAATTTGCCTTTACTAAATTTTTTATTTTTAATATTGCCGTCAGCTTTATTATTATTACTATCAGCCGCTGACGCGCCGCGCGGCTTTTTACGTTCAGCTAATACCGGCTGCGCAGCTTTAACTTTCTTTACAGGCTCTTCCTCGCCCCATTCCTCGCCGCTCGTTATCACCGCATTAAAATTTTCAAATTCGCTAATAGCTATCGCAACTAAACGGCCCGACGGAAATCTCACGTTCACGGTCTCATCGCCTAAATTAATGCTCTCGACTACATAACAATCCTCGCTGTTTAATGCCTTAATCTTAGTCATGGGCGGCGGCAGCTTGTCCCATAACGCTTCATAATTCGGCTGCTCATAGGCCAAGCAGCACATTAATCTTCCGCATATACCAGAAATTTTAGTCGGGTTTAATGCCATCTTCTGCTCTTTGACCATCTTAATTCCAATCGGCGTAAAGTGATGCAGCCAATAGCTGCAGCAGCAAGGCCGCCCGCACGACGCTACGCCCTTCACTGCTCGCGCCTCATCCCGCACTCCGATCTGCCGCATCTCGATACGCGTCTTAAATTCCCGCGCTAAATCCCGCACATACGCCCTAAAATCTACCCGCTGCTCCGACGTGAAATAAAAAAATAACTTCTTCTTATCTAATACATACTCAACATCAACAAGCTTCATTAATAAATTATGCTCAGTCAAAATTTCACGCGCCCGCACTAATACCTCGAACTCTTCCTGACGGCATGAATAATTTGCCTCTATATCTTCAGGTCCGGCCAGCCTCACAAACTCCACGCTCTGCAGCATCGGCTCAGGCCCTTTTAATTGCTCCGCGTTATCTTCCAAACAAAAAGTTCTATAACGCTCCTGCTGCTCGGCCTCAAGCTCACCGCAGATTAACCCAAGCTCCTGCCCTCTCATAGTATTCAACAGCGCTAATTTATTATTTATATTTAAATTCTCTTCTTTATTAATTTCAACAAGCCCTAAATATCTAAGCTTGCTGAATATCGTCAAATAGACGCTCAAAAGGCATGTCCTCCTTCATTGCTAATATAACTAAATCGCATAACAAAGCACCTGAAAGCCGCCGCTGCGAAGCTATTAATCTCAGCCGCTCAAAGCGTACCGCACTCTTTACATCTCCGGCCTCAAGATTTAACGCAGCCAGATCGCTTAACACTTCAGCCGCTTTTAAATAATCAAGATTTCTGAATTTAACCGCAAAGTCAAGCCAGTCAAAATCTTTTATATTATAATCACTTTTTAATTTATTTCTTAAATTTAATTTTAATAATACATTGCGGGCGCGGCTCTTTAACGTAGGCATTAACTTGCGGCCGTTAATATCAAGCATAAATAATATGCAGGCATAATCCGGCGGCTCTTCTGCTAACTTCAATAAACTATTCGCCGCAGGCTTTAATAATTTATCCGCCGCTAAAATCACAGCCAGCCGCCTATCACCATTAACGGGCTTCAACGCAATATTATTTATTAAATTTCTGCACGCCTCTATATTAGGCGCTTTGTCAAGCTCACCTAAAATAATTAAATCATTATTATTCTTTAATATACTTTTACTCAGCCCTAAAAATTTTTCAGCAAGAGCATATACTATATCTAAATGCCAATTTAAATTTGCAGTAATAGCTACGCAATGCGAAATATTACCGGATTCAAAATCGCGCTCAAGCAATTTAAACTCCGGCAAGTCCATAAATTCTTTATTATTAAAATCCAAATCCAAGCTCATAATTAATTTACATCAAGAGCGAGATTATACAGCCCTTAATTTCTTCCATTAGAGACAACGCCCGCGTCCTGTCGCCCTCGTACAAAAACGCTTCTTCAAGCTCATCCATCGCGGCTTCAACGCGCTCTATAGTCACGTATAATTTGCGATCAGTCTTGCGCCAGCGCAAATCACGCTTAATTTTTAAACGCTTCAGCGCCCGCTTTAATAACTCGCTTAATACAGCTCGATACTCAGCTATTAACTTCGCCGCCGGATACACAGACAACCTAGCTGAAATATCATATAATTTATCTAATAAATCCTCTAACTCGCCGACTTCTAACGCCGAGTCAAACGACGATGCAAACGAACTCGACGGCCCTATATTACCCGATGCAATATTATGGCCGCCTCCGCCTCCGTAATCAACCCGCGGCAGCTCACCGCCGCCGCTCCGCTTTATCTGAATTGCGCTCATCTTAATTTAAATTTTTTATATAATCTCTAATTAAATCAGCTATCTCAAGCTCGCTTTTATCCGCATCAATTAATATTATTCTGCTCTCACACGCTGCAATATCTTTATAAATTTCCCTAACACAACTCAAAAATTTTACGCCGCTGCTCTCCACTGCATCCTTGTCACGGCCTCTGCCTTCAAGCCGCCTTAGCGCATCTTCAGCCTTAATATCAAACATAAAAGTTATATCCGGCTCAATAAAATTAAAAGACTTCACAAATTCTCTAACAAATTTATAATCCAAGCCGGCCGCGCTTTGATACGCTATACTCGAGTCATTATATCTATCGCATATAACTATCTTGCCAGATTTCAAAGCCGGCTCTATAACGCTTTCAACATGCAGCTTCCTGTCGCCTAAAAATAAAATCAATCTCGCTATATCATCTTTAATACTATTACTTAACAATAATTCCCTAATGCCCTTGCATAATTCGCAGCCGCCGGGCTCAAAAGTATAAAGCACTTCATGCCCCTGCTCTTCAAGCCATGACTTAAGCTTTAAAGCTTGCGTAGTCTTGCCGCTGCCGTCTATGCCCTCAAACGTGATAAACATCTTTAATTATTCATCTCCTAACTCTATAACTTACTCAACGCTTATCACGCGCCGCATAAGCCCGTCAACAAAATATTCGCTCCGAAAAATTTTCATATTGCCCTCTTTAATGCGCCGCGCCTTAGTCTCGCTTAAATACTCGCGCTCTTCAGGCAATAACAAATTTTTATTATTATTTATATTTTTATTATTTTTAATTTTAATCGCATCGCTTAATGCCTCGCCCAATTTATCAGTATTAAGCTCTATAATTAATTCATTATTTGCATCAAGCGCTTTTATCTGCTCAAGCATATTGCTAAAACTCTTCAAGCTCAGCCAGCCGCCGTCAATAGCAAGCTGCTGCGAACTCTGCACGCCGCCGCCGCGCACTATCAATTCGCACACGCTGCCCTTCGCCGCGTCTTTAGGCATCTTTAATTTAAATTCATGCATCTCAGCTTCGCCCCGCCATGGCCGCAATTTTACTTTTACTTTAAACTCACTGCCTGCCTTCACGCTCTCCGGAGCATCTATCTCATCAATCAATAAAGCTTTAGCCAGCTGCGTAGCTTCGACATCAAGCCTGATACCTAACGGCATTACGCTCTCATTATACGGCTGCGTCAATATAACATTAATAATATTATTCGCCTGCTTCAACGCGCTCTGCTCAATATTATTTTCGTCATAAAAAATATCGCGCCGCGCCCAGCTATTTTTAATTCCCTTTGCCTCGACTATCAAATTAACGCTCATAGTGCCTTGGCCTTTGCGTCCCCATGCCTCTTCTATCAAGCCATTAAACGCCTGCGTTAAAATTTTTCCGGTCAAAAATTCATCATATACAACCCTAAAATATTTTTTAATTTTTTCACCAGTGTCAATATTTTTAAAATTTAACTCAGCTGCAACACTTGGCACAAAATATCCCGATAAGCCCGCAAGTCCAACATCTCGATCCTGCATAATACTTCCGGCTATATACTCAGAACTTGAAATCTTAAACGGAAAATTTAAGCTTGACACTACAGAATTAACTCTAGCGCGCGCCGCCGGATAATTAGCATTGCCGCGCTTCAAAAACTCATGGCCAAACGCTAAAAAATTTTTATTATTTAAATCAACTTCAGTGACAGTCCCTGACGCAGCGATCTCAACGTCGCCCCACGCAAGCAACGCGCTCACAGCATCGCCGGGCTTAAAGCTATATTCACTTATCGCTAAATTTTTTTTATTATTATTAAAATTATTTAATAAATTCAAATCAACGCCTAAATTTTCGCCAAGCTTCAACGCAGCGTTTCGCGGCAAGCCTGAAATATTTACAGCGTTCACAAAATTTTTATTTTTATTATTAAAATTTTTAGATAAGCCGCGTATCATGCTGCCTATAGGCGTGACAGCCGCGATGCTATGATCCGCAAAGTCCCAGCCGATGCTCACAGCCCCGATTAAATATTCGCGCCTATTACGCTTAACATAAACCGGCGAGCCGCTCATACCCCGCGCGACCTCGCCCTTCAATATCTTTATTAATATATAATCATTAATATCATTAGCTTTTTGCCCGGCTGCGCTTATAATCTTAACCGGAATTTTTTCAGGCTCAAGGCCGTGTAACACCGTCAGCATATAGCCCAGCTCACCGGCTTTTAATTCATCAGCATTTAAAATTTTATGCTTAGGCGTGAATGCCCAAGCACTTAAACTTAAATTTAAAATAAATAATATTAATATAAATTTTATAAATTTTTTAATTTTAAATCTCACCCCTCGCGTGAGCTCTTAAATATTCCATTATAAAATTATCTATATAACCGTCTAACACGGCCTGAATATTTCCGGTCTCATAACTTGTCCTGTGATCTTTAACAAGCGTGTACGGATGCAGCGTATATGACCTAATCTGACTGCCCCAGCTGCTCTCCTTCTTATCGCCTATCACGGCGTTTAATTCTTCCTGCCGCTCGTTTAACGCTCTTTCATACAGCCGGCTTTTTAATATTCTTAAAGCAACTTGCTTATTCATGTGCTGCGATCTCTCATTCTGACAAGTTACGACAATATTACTTGGCAAATGCGTAATTCTCACTGCCGAGTCAGTGCGATTAACATACTGGCCGCCGGCGCCGCTTGCCCTGAACGTGTCGATCTTCAAATCTTCAGGTCTTATATCTATATTTAAATTAATATCATCAGGAATTTCCGGTGAGACTAAGACGCTTGCAAAGCTTGTGTGCCGCCGGTGCGCCGCATCAAACGGCGATATGCGCACCAGCCTGTGAACGCCGCTTTCCGACTTAAAAAATCCATAGGCATTATCGCCCTCGATCATGATCTCAGCGCTCTTAATTCCAGCCTCTTCATCGCTTGCGATATTTAAAATTTTAATTTTAAAATTTTCGCGCTCCGCGTACTTCAAATACATACGCAAAAGCATCTCTGCCCAGTCCTGAGAGTCAAGACCGCCCGACCCTGCATGTACAGTCAAAATCGCATTGCAGGCATCATATTCATCTATTAATAATAACAATAAACTTTCATGCTCGATAGCTTCCCTTAAGCCCTCAGCCCGTTTGCTAAACTCAAGCGCTAAATCTTTATCGTCATAGCCCGAGCTGCTCAACAGCTCTTCAAGTATCTCAAGCTCCTCAAGCTCAGTGCAAATATTATGCCAAGCATCAAGCCGCGCGTTCACACTCGCAAGCTCTTTTAATATCTCCTCGCGCTTTGCAGCTTCTAAGCTCCAGAACTCAGGCGCAGCGCTCTTAACTGCAAGCTCATGAGCTAAGCTATTTAAATTATTTACGTCAAAGACTGTCCTGCAGAGCCGTTTTAAGGCTCCGCAGTTCGTCCAGTACTTTTATATTCTCAAGATTAATATTAACAGCCATTTTAAATTTTTTAATTTTTATTTTTAATTACGGCAACGGGTAATGATCCCAGATCGGCACGCCAATAAAGAAGCCGGTCTTAAACTGCTCCGAGCCGTACATCACTGCCAGCTTAATATCTATTATATTATTCGGGAAATTGACAGCGAGACCGATCTCCCACGGCGCCGCAATTTTATTATAGTGCTTGTCCATTGCGTAGCCGTAACTGCCAAATAACTCAGCCGCAAATATTCCCATAGCGTTTCTATTTAAAATTCGCCTGAATGCAACATTGCTCCAGACCATGCGCTCCGCCTCGATTGGATGTCTTGCTATAGAATACAGCTCTTCGGCTGCACCTAAATATACTGCGTGAGCCCTGCGGTTTAAATCGCCCTCAGCATAGCCAAATCTAAAATACGTTCGCCAGTTCTCAGAGACTTCTAACGGCTTAAAGTAATTTAATCTATAATTAATCTCGTCGAAGTCCGGCCACCACGCGCTTATGCGCCACGCATGGCCTTTTGTCGGGTCACCGGGTATATCAAGCGTGTCATACGAGGCCGTGAACACCGGCCCTACAGAATCTTTATCGTCCTTCTTAGACACAGAGTCGCCGCCGACATGCTCATAAGCTGCACCGACGCTGACCTGAACGTCGCCCCATAAGAATAATCTGCTTACGCCGAATGACCATCTGTCCCAGTCGCGCTCGCCTGCATTGCTCTCCATGTTCCAGTTCTGAGCTGATAAATTAACCCGCCACGCCTCCATGCCCAGCGGTGCAGTCTGATACGATAAATCTACGCCCCATTGCTCGCCAAGCCTTAACACACCTGATAAATAATCATACTGAGACAGCACACCACGCGCCGAACCCTTTAGATACAGCCACCTATTGGGATGCAAATTAGTCGCATAGCCTGAAATACCAGCTATAATATCCGGCGGCTGCCTGACGTGAAATATAACAATTACGTCGCCGGCTTCTGTCTTAGCAAGCTGATAATCAGCCATCTCGATAGTCGGCGAGTTATTCATGCGGTCAAGCATGTCGTCAACTTTCTTTTTATCAAACGGCTTATTAATCCAGCTCAAACATCTTTTCCTAAATGCATTAGCTGTCTTCTCAGGCAAGCCTATAATTCTTACATCGCTTACTATATTGCTTGCTGCCTGCACTCTCTCAGAGCTGTCACGCTTAACGCGCTTTAAATCATCATGCTTTAACTCCGCAAAATTTTTTCCCTGCAAATTTAATTTTTTAATCTCCTCGAGCTTGGCTAACGCTGCAGCCCTGCCCCGCTCGATAATAACTTCATTATGCGTGTCATCAAGCATTCCAAAGCCCGAGACGTCCGGCGTAATTAATAAATCAGCCGCTGCGCCTTCTTCATTAGTAGTCCTGCGCATTAGTATAGTCAAGGCTTGATTTACGACATCTATATAATTGCTTATCTTAACGTTTTCAGGCTTCGCTAAATTCTCTGAAATATCTATTGCTATGACGGGCAATCCCGGGAATAATTTTTGAGCTGTATAAACGGGCAGGTTAGACACAACGCCGCCGTCGATTAAATATCTATCATCTATAATCCAAGGCTCGAACAACGCCGGTATCGACATCGACGCCCTCATAGCCGAAGCTAAATTGCCGCGCCGCAGCACTACTTTTTCGCCGCTCTTAACGTCAGTCGCTATTGCCGCATATGATATATCAAGCTCATCGAAATTATCTGTCTGAACATGGCGCGTTAATTCAGCAAAGTATCTATATAATTTATCGCCGGTCAAAATCCCTAACGGCCCTTCTTGGCCGCCCCTGCGCTTAGTGTAAGTCAATGCTGAAATCGTACTCATGCGGCTTTTATTGTCATTGCCCGTGAACGATAACATCGGGCCGGTGTTCTCGCTTAACAGCGACGGCAAATCTAAATCATCGACTATTTTGCGCAGCTGATCAGGCTTATAGCCGCAAGCTCTTAACGCACCCATTAATGCGCCCATGCTCGTGCCGACGATACCATCTATTTCTATTCCATTCTCTTCAAGCACTTCAAGCACGCCGATATGCGCGAAGCCCTTAGTGCCGCCGCCTGACAGCGCAAGCACAACCCCAGCCTCAGCTTTATTTAAATAAATTAAATTTAAATTTAATATAAATATAATTACAAGCGCAAATATATTAAGCCTTCTCACAGCGCGTCTCCTTTTTAATTTAAATATTTTTTAAAATTTCTAAATAAAATAACGGCACAAGACCTGATTAATATATTTTTATTTTTAATCAGGCTTGTGCCGTAAAGCTTACTTTATTTAATTTTAATATTTTTAAATTTTAATTAAGCGTCCCCGAGCGACAAGACTAAGAACAAAGTACCTTTAGGCTGCAGATTAAACGGCAGAGTAAAGCTCTTCATAGTGGGGCCGGGCTGGGGAATATTTTTAATATTTTCGCCTGTGATCATCTGGGGCGGCGTGACATCGACCTGTCCCAGTGCTGACTGCAACAAGGCACGACCGCCGATCATATTGGCAAGCTCGGCAACAACGCTCATTGAAACTGCATCGTCAACGTTCGGCGCTATCATGCCGCCCGACATCGCCGTAACTACAGTCTCAAACGAGTCTTTATTCTGCATTATGCTTACTGTCCCTCTTGCGCCCTTGCCGACTATTCCTATCAGAGCCGCCACACACACGTTCGATACCTTGACGCCCTGAGAGACTTTAGACTTGTCAAGAGCAATATTAAGCCCTACTTCCCGCCCAACTGACAACACAGCCGATCCAAAACTATTTACAAGGGCGGCAAGCTTATCCATACTGGCCATAAATTCTCCGTCTCCCTTCCCGACTTCGCGTCCCGCTTTTAATTTTTATTTAATTAAAATAAATTTTAAATAGGCCGCTCAGTATTTTATTATATCACAGCACGACGCGCAACTGCCCACGCCGCTAAATCGTCCAAAATTCTTGCAGGCACCCGCATTCCGCGCGGCAGCAGCGACTTTAATAACCCCGGCTCATGCAGCAGCCAATATAAATCCCGCGCCTCTAAAGTGCTGCCTGCTTCATTTACAACTATTATTTTATTTTTATTTTTTAAATTATTTTCTAAATAAATTTTAAACTCGCGGCTCTTAGTCCCGTCGCCCAAGGCAATTATCAGCTCAAAATTTTTATTTAAATTTAATTTAAATTTCTCTATAAAATTTTCGCGCTGCCATTCGCAAAAATCTTCTTTTAAATTACTTAAATTTTTAAAATTATTTAATTTATTAATAAAATTTTCAAGCTCGTTAAAATAAAATATTCCCGATAAAATTAATCCGCGTGAATTAAGCTCGGCAAATGCAAAGCCGATTTTATCGCGGCCCGGGTCTATGCCTAAAATTATTTTTGCTTGCTCTTGCGCACTCTCAGCTTTGATTCCCATCTGTCCAAGTTCCACATCCATTGCTCGGGCCACTGCCTTATCCAGCCTGCGATTATATTATTGCAAGCATCAAGCGCCGCGCTGACATCCTGCCCAAAATTATTGCTATCGCTTATAATTTCGCCGAAAATAATTTTATGTTTAGTAAAATCTTTTGTGTCTCTAAGGCACAAGGCCGGAATTATCGGCGAGCCTAATTTATTATAAATTTTTATTATCCCGTCATAGCAGCTGGCCGGCATTCCCATAAAATTTATATCAACGCCGCGCTTGCGGGCATCTAAGTCCTGCAGCACGCACAAAATTTTATTTGCCTTTAAAGCCCTAAATATCTCACGCAAGTTTAAGCTATGAGCCTCGATTAACTCAAGACCGGCTGCGTCTTCACGCTGCGATTTAATAAAATCTTCTGCGCCTAAGCTATTATTCTGAGGCTTATATATAGCTGCAAGCTTGTAGCCTTTCAGCGTCATGAACTCGCCGCATAATTCCCAGTTGCCCATGTGCGCCAGCATGAATATAACGCCCTTGCCACGCGCCAGCGCCTCGTTCACAACTTCAAGATTTTCAACTTCAATAATTAAATTATTTAAATTATCTTTTATTAATTCAAGCCTTACAAACTCGGCGATGCTCATGCCTAAATTTATAAAAGACTTTAAAATAATTTTGCGGGCAATAGTCACGCCGACGCCCAGAGCTTTAACGCAGCGGCTCTCGCACGTGTCGACTTTGCGCCAGCTTACAAGCCATACTAAACGGCCAAGCCAGCCGCCGAGTTTCACAGCAAGCTTATGCGGCAAAATTTTAATTAGCTTTATTATTAAGCTTAATAAAAATTTCGCCGCAGAATTTAAAATATTTTTAATTTTAATTTTTAAATTTTTAATTTATCTCTGCGAAAGCTCAAGCAAGATGCCGCCGGTTGCAGCCGGATGAATGAACGCGATCATAGCGCCGCCGGCACCGCGCCTCGGCTTCTCGTCTATCAGCCTGACGCCCTTAGCCTTTAATTCTTCAAGCGCTGCCTCTACATTCTCAACTCTCAAGGCAACGTGATGCATACCGCCGCGACCGTTATTTTTCTCCATAAATTTTGCGACCGGACTGTCGCTCGACGTCGGCTCTAATAACTCAAGCTCAGAATCTTTAAGCGGCAAGAACGCCGTCTTAACTTTCTGGTCAGCGACTTCTTCAACGCCGGTACACTTGACGCCCAAAGTGTCCTGCCAAAACTTTAAAGCCTCGTCAATATTTTTAACGGCTATGCCTATATGATCAATAATCGAAGGCGCATTGTTCATAAAAAATTTTCCCCTCTCGTTGAACTCGTTTAAGTTTTAATTTAAACTCAAAATTATTTTAGCATATTAAAAATTTTCGCGGGCTTAACGCGAATAAAATATAATTAAATTTAAAATTTTTAATAGCTCATGAACTTTGAGATTAATATTATTAAATAAGAAGAAGTTTAAAAATTTTTAAAATTTATTTAATTAATTTATAATATTGAAATTTGCAGCGGACGGGAGGCGAATGTAAATTTGTTCACGGGATTGATTGAGACGATGGGACGCGTTGAGGCGCTGAATAAATCCGGCGGAGTGTATGAGCTTGAATTAAAAGCCGGAATTAAAAATTTCGCTGAGTTTATCGGCCAGTCGATAAGCGTTAGCGGCGCGTGCCTGACAGTTACTGAGATATTAAATGAATTTAATTTTAGAGTGCAGCTCATGCCTGAAAGCTTTAACAGGACGTGGTTTAAGGATAGCTTGAGGCCGGGCGTGAGATTAAATTTAGAGCGGGCATTGAAGTTAGGCGGCAGGCTTGACGGCCATTTAGTGTTGGGTCATGTTGACGGCGTTGCTGTGCTGAGATCGCTTGATAATAATAAAATCGCCGTGTTTGAACCTGAAGATCATAATTTATTAAGGGGCATTGTTAATAAGGGCTCGGTCGCGGTCGACGGCGTGAGCTTGACTGTGATTGAGGCCGGTGATAAAACTTTTAGCTTGGGATTAATTCCCGAGACTTTAAAGAACTGCACGCTCGGAGAAATAAAAGCCGGCTCACGGGTTAATATCGAGACGGATATATTAGGCAAATTCGTTGAGCGGCTTTTAAATTTTAAAGATTTTAAAAATAATAAAAATAATTTTAATTTAAGTCTTGAAAGGTTGTCGGAGCTTGGCTATGTGTAATTGCAATAAAGATTTAAATAATATTATTGATGAAATAAAAATTGAAAAGCTTGTTGGCAAACGCGTTGAGAAGAAATTAGAAGTAGATATTCCGACTGAGTTCGGAGTGTTTAGAGTTCACGCGTATAGAAGCTCGATGCAGGATGACGATGCGCACACGCATTTGGCTCTAGTCATGGGCGATATAAAATTGCGCGATGAGGCTGACAGTATATTAGTTAGAGTTCATAGTGAATGTTTTACTGGGGACGTCTTAGGGTCTCTCAGGTGCGACTGTGGGCCGCAGCTTCACGCCGCTATGGCAGCGATCAGCAAAGAGAAGCGCGGCGTAATTTTATATATGCGGCAAGAGGGCAGGGGCATCGGCCTGTTAAATAAACTAAAGGCGTATAAGCTGCAGGACGAGGGCTTAGACACGGTCGACGCGAATATTGCTTTAGGCTTTCCGGCTGACATGCGCGATTATCGAACCGGCGCGGAAATTTTAATGGATTTAGGTTTAAAACGCATTAGATTAATGACGAATAATCCTAAAAAGATTACCGGGCTTGAGCATTACGGCATTGAGATAGTTGACCGCGTGCCTTTATTAATTAAGCCTAATGAGTTTAACGCAAAATATTTGAACACTAAAGAGGCTCGAATGGGGCATTTATTTTAAGTGTTATATAATTTATTAAATAAATACAAAATTAAAATTAATTTTATTTTTGATGGAGGAGTAATTTTTCAATATGCGGGTTATAGAGGGAAAGTTATTAGGCACTGGCTTAAGAGTTGCGATTACGGCTTCGCGTTTTAATGAGCTTGTCGTGAATAAATTAATTGAGGGCGCTAAAGATATTTTGTTAAGGCATGACGTATCGCATAATAATATCGATGTGTACTGGGTGCCCGGTGCGTGGGAGCTGCCGCTGGTCACGAAGGAAGTTGCGTTAAGCGGCAAGTACGATGCAATTATAGCATTGGGCGCAGTTATACGCGGTGATACTCCTCACTTTGATTACGTCGCTGCTGAATGTTCGAAAGGGCTTGCTAATGTTGGACTTGAGAGCCGGACGCCGGTTTTATTTGGAGTTTTAACTTGCGATAATTTGGAGCAGGCGCTGATACGCGCGGGCAGCAAGGCCGGCAATAAGGGCGCTGATTGCGCTGAGGGCGCTATCGAGATGGCAAATTTATTAAGAAATATTAGATTAAATGATAATAATAAAGTAGAGAGTGTGAACGCATAATGCTTGACTTAAAATGGATACTTGCAAATAAGGACGAGTTCGCGGCTTGCTTAAAGCACAGGAATTTTGAGTTTGATTTAAGTATATTAGAGAATTTAGATTTAGAGCGCCGGAAGATTATAGGTCAGACTGAGGAGCTGAAGGCCAAGCGCAACGAGGGATCGCGGCGGGTCGGCGCGGCGAAGAGAGCCGGTGAGGACGCAAGTGCATTAAGCGCTGAAATTAAATTAATGGGTGACGAGATTAAAGCGCTTGATGATAAATTAGCAGGCGTTGAGGCTGAGCTGCATAAATATTTAATGACTATTCCCAATAAGTTAAGCAGCACTACGCCCATAGGCAAGGACGAGAGCGAGAATGTTGTAGTGCGGACGTGGGGGACGCCGAAGGACTTTGCGTTTGAGCCCAAGCCTCACTGGGACTTAGCTGAAGATTTAGATATTATAAATTTTGACAAGGGCGTTATGTTAGCGCAGAGCAGGTTTGCTGTGTTAAAGGGAATGGGTGCGCGGCTTGAGCGTGCTTTGGTCTCGTTTATGTTGGACTTGCATACGCAGAAGCACGGCTATACTGAGATAGAGCCGCCGTTTATGGTCAAGGGCGAGATACTCGAGGGTACGGGGCAGCTGCCGAAATTTGCAGAAGATTTATATAAAATAGAGAATGAAGATTTATGGCTTATTCCCACAGCTGAAGTGCCGCTGACGAATTTAATGCGCGAGAGCATTTTAGATGAGAGTGCATTGCCTTTATATTATACGGCTTATACGGCGTGCTTTAGGCGTGAGGCCGGCAGTGCAGGCCGCGATGTGCGGGGCTTAATGCGGCAGCATCAGTTTGATAAAGTCGAGATGGTGAAGATCTGCACGCCTGAGACGAGCTATGACGAGCTTGAGAAGCTGACGCATGATGCTGAAGAAGTATTGCAGCTTTTAAATTTGCCGTATAGAGTAATGGCATTGAGTTCGGGCGATATAGGCTTTGGCTCGGCGAAGACTTATGATCTTGAAGTATGGCTGCCGTCGCAAAATCAGTATCGCGAGATAAGTTCGTGCAGCAACTGCGAGGACTTTCAGGCGCGGCGCATGAACTTGCGCTATAGACCTGACGGCAAGGGCGAGAAGCCGCGCTATGCTCATACGTTAAACGGCTCGGGTATTGCCGTTGGCCGTACGCTGATTGCAATTCTTGAAAATTACCAAACTCAGGACGGCAGAATTATAATTCCTGACGCGTTAGTGCCGTATCTAAACGGGCTAAAAGAAATCCGCAAATAAAATAATTTAAATTAATTTAAATTTTAATGTCAAGAAGCTTAATAATATTAGGCTGTTCGAGTACGGCTATAATATGCGCCGCTGCGCAGTTCTTTGTTAAAAGACTTGTAAATCAGCGGCAATATTATTATTTTAAAGATTTATTATTAGCCGGTGTGACGGTGTTAATGGCGCTCTGGTTCGGCGACCCTGCGAGTTCCAACGCAAGGGCGGTGACCGGAGCGGCTTTTCTTGCCTGCGTAACTGGCTTGGCCGAGAGCTTTTACTATGAGCATAAAGCAGCGTGGGCTGCGGCCTATTTAGTTATAGCTATATTATGCGCTTTATTCGGGCCTGCTATTCACTTTATAAGACTAAACAGCGGCGAGTATATTTACTTGACGCCTTTAATGTCATTTATCGCGACGACTTTATGGTTCTTTATATTTCCGTTTGTATTTAGATATATAGATAATATCCCGGGATTGTGCGGCCATATCTTAGCCGTCACGTTTGCATTGATGCTTGCGGCGTGTTTAATCAGCAATGACGGGATAGACGGCGGCGACGCATTCTTTATGGCCTATAGCTGCTTAGCTTTGTTGACTGCTTTCTGGAGCAGATTCGGCAATGCGTATAGGCAAGCCGGCCGCGCGATGAGTTCGATGTGGAGCATCTTAGCTGCCGGCACGGCGATTATCGGCGCGGCCAAGGGAATAGTGTTAAGCTCGATGTTATTTTTGTCGCTGGGATTATTCGCCATGCCGATATGCGAGCTGTCGCTTTACTGGGTGAGTCAAGTCTTTATTGATAACGGGCAGTATGGCTTAAATAATTTATATTTATACGAGAAATTAATAAATAACGGAATAGAGCATCCTGACGCGATAAGATTTGTAGCTGGGGTCTGCGCTTTGATAAGCATCGCAGCTGCATTAATGCAATCGTCGGATTTATATGCAGTATGGACGTTTTGGAGCATCGCAGCTATATGCGCTCTTGCGGCAGTGCTGCCTGTGTTATTTAGATTAATTAAATTAAAAATGAACGCTAAAAATTCTGTGATAATTAACGATAAGCCCGTGTTATGGGGCGTGCCGTTTGATAATGTCTCAATGAATTATGCATTGACTAAGGCTCGGGGCTTGATATTCAACGCTGATAATAAATATAAATCTGCGCAGCTCGTCGCGACTGTCAATGCGTTGGGAATAGACGAGTCGTTACGCGACGCTGAGTATAGAGATATATTAAAGAATGCGGCGTTGGTCTTGGCCGACGGCACTGGCTTATTAATGGGAATGAGATTTTTAGGTATGCCTATTCAGGAGCGGATAACCGGAATTGATTTTGCCGAGAATTTATGCCGCATGGCAGCGGCTGAGGGCTGGCCGGTATATTTTTTAGGCGCTAAGGGTGATACGGCGAAAATATGCGCTGAAGCTTTAGCAGCTAAGTATCCTGGCTTGATAGTTGCCGGAGCGCGGGACGGCTATTTTGATGTGAAAGACGCAAGTATAGCTGATAGAGTAGCGTCAAGCGGCGCGAAAATTTTGTTAGTTGCTATGGGCTTGCCGCGGCAGGAGAAGTGGGTAAATCTTCATGCCGAGCGCTTAGGGCCTGTATTAGCAATAGGCGTAGGCGGATCGTTTGATGTTTACGCTGGGAATTTAAAGCGTGCGCCTTTATGGGTGCAGCATATCGGCTTTGAATGGCTGTATAGATTAATTCAAGAGCCGTTTAGATGGCGTAAAGATTTAAGATTATTTATATTTGTAATAAAAATTTTATTTGCAAAGATATTTAAATCTCTTCGAGACGAGCCGAAATAAATTTTTTTTAAATTAAATTATTAAAGGGGGGAATTTGGAGAGGCATTTAAATTTAAATTTAAATGCCTTTTAAATAATTGTGATAGTCAGAGAGTTTATAGATAAATTAAATAGCGTTGCGCCGTTTGAGCTTGCTGAAAGCTGGGACAACCCGGGCTTGATGACGGGCAGTTTGGATTTAAATATAAATAAAGTTGCCGTATGTTTGGATGCAGTCGAAGAGGCAGTTATTAAAGCAAGCGAGAACGGCTGCGAGGTTTTGTTATGTCATCATCCCGTTATATTTAGAGCTATAAAAAAAATTGATTTTGAGACTGAGCAGGGCAGAGTGTTAAGGGCTGCTATTAAAAATGATATTGCTGTCATAGCTGCGCATACGAACTGGGATATAGTAAATGGCGGCGTTAATACTGAGCTTGCGAAGTTAATTAATTTAAAAGATGTAAAAGCTTTGGATGCTGAAACTGGATTGGGCGCGGCTGGAATTTTAAGCGAGGCTGTTAGCTGCGAAGAATTTTTAAATCGTGTTAAGGCTGCGTGGGGCTTGAGCTATATAGATTATTATAGAGCTAATAATAATAAGATAACGCGGGTTGCGTTGTGCGGAGGTTCTGGCGCGGAGTTCTGGCCGCTGGCTAAAAATTTTAAGGCTGATATTTATTTAACGGCTGACATGAAATATCATGAATTAATAGATGCAGTGAAAGCCGGGTTAAATATAGCTTTAATGGAGCATGGCGAGATGGAACGGGCGTCGCTGCCGGAGCTTGTGAATAAATTAAAAGCTGTTTGCAGTGATGCAATAGAATTTTGTTTGCTTGATGTAAAGGCATTAGTCAAGCGTGAAAGTTTTTAAATTTAATAAATTTAATAAATAAATGAGGAATAAATTATGAGTAATGATAAAAATAATAAGAAGCGGGTATTAAGCGCGATGAGGCCGACAGGTGCGCTGCACTTAGGTCATATGGCCGGAGCGTTGAGCAATTTTGTTAAGCTGCAGAACGATGAAAATTATGAATGCTTTTATTGCATAGCTGACTGGCACGCGCTGATGTCTAACTATGCAGAGTCGGAGCATACTGGTGAGTTTTGCTACGCTGCGCTTTTAGATTGGCTGTCTGTTGGACTTGATCCTGATAAAAATCCGTTGTTTGTGCAGTCGCATGTACCGCAGCACGCTGAATTAGCTTTAGCGCTGGGCATGATAACGCCGCTGGGCTGGCTGTATCGTAATCCGACTTATAAAGAGCAGATAGAGAATATAAAAAATAAAGATTTAAGCACTTACGCGTTTCTTGGCTATCCGGTGTTGATGGCGGCGGATATATTATTATATCGGGCGAGCTTAGTGCCGGTCGGTGAAGATCAGAGTGCGCATTTAGAGCTTAGCCGCGAGACTGTGAGACGGTTTAATAATTTCTTTGGTGAAGATTTATTAGTCGAGCCGCAGCCTTTATTCACGCAGACACCTAAAGTGCCGGGCATTGACGGTCGCAAGATGAGCAAGTCTTACGGCAATGCGCTTGAAATTTCAGAGAGCGCCGAGTCCATGTGGAATAAGCTCCGCACTATGATGACCGATCCGGCAAGGATGCGGCGTACTGACCCGGGCGATCCCAATAAATGTCCGGTCTGGGACTTGCATAAAGTATTTAATGATAATGAAGAAGAGAAGGCCGAGATTTGCGCGGGCTGCAAGAGCGCCGGCATCGGCTGCATTGACTGCAAGAAGAAATTAAATGTGCATTTGCAGGAGCTGATGACGCCTATACGTGAGCGGCGGGCAAAGTACGAGGGCAATAAAAAATTGCTTGATGATATATTAGCCGACGGTGCAGAGCAGGCGGGCAAAGTAGCCCGTGAGACGATGAACATGATTTATCCGGCCATGGGATTATTAATAAATCCTAAGCGCTAAATTTAAATTAAATTAAATTAAATAATTAATATATTTAAATATGAAGAGCTTTTCGCGGCTGGATTTTGTCGTGTCTATTGAGGGCTTCTCAGGGCCGTTAGATTTGTTATGCGCCTTGGTCGAGAGCAAAAAATTTGCGGCATCGCGGGTTAAAATTACGCAGCTGATAAAAATGTATGGCGCGTATTTAGCTAACACTAAGCAGGCATCGGCTGATATTCTGGCTGAATTTTTTTATATGGCCTCGGGCTTGCTGCTCGAGAAGACGCGGGCTTTATTGCCCAAGGCCGATAATTTAAATTTAGATTTAGAGCAAGCTGAAGAGTTAGATATAAATAATATAAATATAGATGATGATAATATCATGGAGCGGATAGCGCGTTACAGGCCGTATAGAAAAGCATTTTTATGGCTTGCTGAAAGGCTTGCTAACGAGAGCAAGAGCTTTAGACGCAGTATTATTATTGATAAGCCTGATAAAAATTTTAATGCAAGCTTGAGCGTCGATGACGATGTATATTCGCTTGCTAAAGTCTGGCGGGATATTTATAAAAATTATAATAAAAATAAATTGCTTGCGCAGGAAGAGGCTGAGCTCGAGAGCGGGGCTGACTGGGACGGATTTGATAGAAATGCGCCGGACGAGGAGCAGATTCAAATTAGAATAAGCGAACTTGAAGATAAGCTAAGCGAGAATAATATAATTTATTTAAACGCGTTGTGCTGTGACTTAAAGACGCTTGTTGTGACGCTGTTGGCCTTGCTTGAGATGTGCCGTATGGGCAGGATTGAAATCCAGCAGGATTTATTATTTAGTGATATAAAAATTTTTATTAAAGACAACGAAGATGCGGCAGCTTGAGATTGAGAATTTAAATTTAAATTTTAAATTGTCTGACTTGGCCGCCAAGCTTGAGGCGGTATTATTTATGTCGCCTGACGGCTTGAGCGAAAAAATTTTGCTTGAAGTGCTTGGTGCAAACGAGGCGGAATTAAGAGGCGCGTTGAACGAGCTTGACTGGGTGTTGGAGTATAATAATCACGGCATAAAATTAAAATTTATAGCTAACGGCTGGGTACTTGAAACCGAGCCGAATTTTTATGAAGTGTTGGAGAGGCTGCAGGCTGTTAAGGCTGAGGCGGCGAAGAAGCGGGTGCAGCTGAGGCGGGCGGCGGTTGAAGTGCTGGCGATAGTTGCATATAACCAGCCGGTTACGCGCTCTGAGATTGAAGAGCTGCGGGGCACACGCTGCGAAGGAATTTTATCAAGATTATTAAATTACGGCTTAATAAAAATTTCAGGCCGTAAGGGCAAGGCCAAGGCTGAAGGTCAAAAAGATAATGCGGATGGGCAGCGTACATCGCGTGGTGCTTTAGTCTACAGGACGACTGACAGATTTTTGGAGCTGTTCGGCCTTGAGAATATAAGTTCGCTGCCGAGCCTTGACGAGATCGAAGAGGAGTTAATAGATCTTGAGCCGGAAAATTTAGCAGCTGAGAGTGAAAGCATTAATGAGCTTGAAGTTGGAAATGAAAATGAGAATGAAGATAAGGGCGGTGATGATTAGATGAGACTGAATGCATATTTAGCATCGTGCGGCGCAGCGTCGCGGCGAAAGTCCGAGACTATAATTTTAGAGGGCCGCGTCAGAGTTAATAATAAAATAATTTTGCTGCCGTATTTTGATGTTGATTTAGAGCATGACGAAGTGAAGCTTGACGGAAAAGTTATTAGGCCGGAAGGTCATGTTTATATAATTATGAATAAGCCGGTCGGCTATGTCTGCGCAGTGAGCGATAAGTATGATCCGGTTGTAATAGATTTATTAAGCAAAGAAGATAAATTAACGCGGGTCTTTCCGGTCGGGCGGCTTGACCGTGACAGCGAGGGCTTATTAATTTTAACTAACGACGGCGAGCTTGCAAATAATATCACGCATCCGTCCAAGGGCGTTAATAAAGAGTACGAGGCTTTATTAAATATTGAGATAAATTCTAAGCAGCTTGAGCGGTGGCGCAGCGGCTTTGATATTGAGCTTGAGGACGGCGGAACTAAAAATATTAAGCCTCTGGCTGTGAAAGTAATTGAAGACCGTGAGCCTAGTAATAGATGGCTGAGCATTATTATAGCCGAGGGCGTGAAGCGCGAAATTAGACTAATGGCAAACAAGGCCGGCTTTGCTGTGCAGAGACTAATTAGAGTTAAGGTCGGCAATATGCAGCTTGATGATTTTAATTTAAGCCCCGGCGAATATGTCAAGCTTAGCTTGAGCGAGATTAATAATAAAATTTTTAATAGCCCCGAGCGTTAAGCTCGGAGCTGTTTTTTATTTATTTGAGCTTTAAATTTTTACGCTTCAATCGGCGTCTCTGCTTCGTCGTGTCTTGGGTAAGTCGCAGTCCAAGTCCTGACCGGCAGTCCCCAGATGTTTATAAAGCCTACTGCTGCCGAGTGATCGAAAGTATCGCCCGCTGAGTAAGTCGCTAAGTCGTGTCT
>JAFUXM010000046.1 GCA_017470785.1 Synergistaceae bacterium | reverse complement strand
TTCGCATGACAGCACAAAAATATGTGACGCAGCAGGGCGATACGTGGGATTTAATCGCGCTGAGATTATGGCCTAAGTTAGGCGCGGAGCTGCTTATGACTGATTTAATCGAGGCGAATTTAGAGCATGTTAATCGTGTGATATTTTCGGCTAATATCACGCTGCGAGTGCCTGAAATAGAGCTGCCCGTGGTCAAGACTTTGCCGCCGTGGCTGAGGTAATTAATCATGCCGGATAAGCACGAGGCGCGGAATTTAGAGGTCGTGATAAGCTACGAAGGCCGCGATATATCGCGCGACATTGCGCCGTTTCTCCTGAACTTCACGTACACGGACAATAATTCTGACAAGGCCGATGATATTAATCTGACGCTGGAAGACCGCGCCGGACTGTGGCGCAATTCATGGTTTCCGGCGAAAGGCGATAAGATAGTTGCAAGCCTGAGCGCTCATGACTGGGACGCGCCGGACGAGACTGTGAGTTTACCCTGCGGCGTATTTGAGGTGACACAAATTGATTATTCAGGGCCGCCGAGCGTGATTAGCATAAAAGGCGTGAGTGTGCCGGTCTCTCAGGCTTCGAGTAACGAGAAGCATACACGAGCGTGGGAGAACGTCAAGCTAAGAACTATAGCCGAAGATGTCGCGAATAAAGGCGGCCTCGCGTTATATTTTGATTGTCCGGCAAACCCGTTGTTTGAGCGCCGCGATCAGGTCGAGCAGAGCGATCTTGAGTTCTTGCGGGAACTTTGCGCGTCTTGCGGCGTGAATGTCAAGGTCACGGCTGATAAGCTGGTGTGCTATGACTCTGAGCTTAACGAGGCGCGGGACGCCGCCGGTGAGCTGAAACTTAGCGACAGCAAGCTGATTAGCTACAGGTTCAGCAGCAAGGCCGCCGGAGTTTACAAGGCCGCTCACTTGCAGTATCACAATGCGGTGAAAAATTTGAATATCGATGTGACGGTTGAAAGCCCTGATGCCGAGGGCACGGAGCGGATTTTAGAGCTGAATGAGAAGGCCGACAGCATAGCCGAGGGCAAGAGCATTGCCGAGAAGCGATTGACAGAATTGAATAACAAAGAAATTACAGGTCAAATTAGCTTGCTTGCTGACTTCAGGTTCGCAGCCGGAAATAATATCGACATAAAAGAGTTCGGCGCGTTCGACGGCAAATACTGCATCGAGAAGGCCGTGCATTCTGTCAGCAGTTCCGGCAGCACGACGAGCCTTGATATTTACATGGGCAGAGCCGAGAAGGTGAAGGCTAAGGCCGCGAAGCAAGCTAAGAAGCGCAGGAGCGGCGCAGCTAAGCAGCAGAGTTCAGCGCCGTTGATTTACACCGGAAGCGATGTCTACAGCAAGACTTAGACTAAAGCTTGATGCTCAGGCCACGGAGAGGTGATTTTAATTATGAGCGATAACACAGAAAACGCAGCGATTGGCCGGTTCGGTTATATATCTGACTTTGACGCAAAGCGCATGATGGCGCGGGTTGCATTCCCTGACAAAAATAATCTGGTGTCGGACTGGCTGCCGGTATTAATACTAAACGCTAAGCTGACCCGCGATGAGCATTATCTTGACGCTGGCGAACACGTCTATTGCCTCATGCAGGGCAACGGGCTTGAGGCCGGCGTAGTACTCGGTGCAGTCTATGATGACGCAAACAAGCCTGAGATCGGCGACAAGGACATTAGAAGCGTGCAATTCGAGGACGGCAGCGTGATTAAGCATAATCGAAGCACCGGCACGCTCGATGTCTACTGCACCGGCGATATTAACATCACAGCAAAGGGCAACGTGAAGATCATCGGTGCGCGGATTGACCTGAACCCGTGATAAAAATTGGGAAATGTGAGATAATTGTTGAAGCAAATTTATTAAGGGCGGTGTGATTTTGAAGTATTCAGAATTAAAAAGATTTTTGAAGAGGAACGGCTGCTATTTCTTGAGAGAGGGCGGCAGTCATGAATTTTGGTATTCTGAAATCAGCGCCGCCGAGTTTATAATTCCAAGACACGGCGGTCAGGAAGTGCCGCCTGGTACGCTGAACAGTATTCTTAAACACGCCGGTATCAAGTGAGGAGGTATTGCCGTGAAGTATGTTTTCCCCGCTGTTATCAATTACAGCAGCAGCGATCAAGTCTATTATGTGGATTTCCCTGACACTGAAAATTATTTTGGGTGTTACACATACGGGCAAGACTTATATGAGGCTTTAAATCATGCTGAAGACGCGTTGAACCTTGCGTTGTGGTATGAAGAAGATAATAAAAGGCCGATCCCGCAGGCAAGCGATATAAAAGATATTGCGGCGCGCGCCCCGGCCGGTTCGATTGTCACGCTGATTAAGGCTGACACGGAAGAGTATGCAAAGAAGCTGAGACAAGGGCATGAAGAAGAATTAGCCGAGAAGATAGCTTAAATTGCCGCGGGCATCAAGCCTTGCGGCTTTTATTTTAGGAGATGATTAACATGCTTGATGAGAATGCGCTGGCGGAGCTGGTAAGCGGCGTGGTGTCTCTGATGCGCGATAAAATCGCTGGCATTATTTTATACGGATCTGTGGCAAGAGGTACTGACAGCGCCGAGTCTGATGTTGATATTGCGCTGATTACGCGCGGCGAAGTGAGCGACACTATGCGCTCGCAGCTGTTGGACTTAAGTGTGGATTTGGATTTGGCGCATGATAGGATTTTCTCGCTGATTTGCGTTGATGAAGCAAAGTTCGTACAGTGGCGGGATGTCATACCGTTTTATATGAATGTGAGCAGAGAAGGAGTAGTGCTATGGAGCGCAGCGTAATGGATTTGTCAAAGTACAGGCTTGGCGCATTAAGCGGAGATGATTAACATGCCAGAGGCAGCGAGACTAAATGATATTTGCACCGGCCACGCATGTTTCCCGCCGCGCCCCAACATTCAGGGCAGCCCGAACGTATTCACAAATTCGCGTGCTAATCATAGGCAGGGCGACGCGTGGGAAGTGCATTGCTGCACGCACCCGGACTTACCCCACGGCTGTCACTCGAGCGTGTTAGCAAGCGGCAGCAGCAGCGTCTATATTAACGGCAAGCAGGCGGGGCGTATCGGCGACCCGGTGGCTTGCGGAAGTGCAGTCGCGACGGGCAGCGGCAACGTATTTATCGGAGGTTGATTAAATCATGGCACTGGGAAGCTTGGGCGATATTGAGTTTGAGGTCAGCGATGAGAAAGTGCGGACGTTTAGCGCTATGCAAATCAGCAAGGGCGCTAAGTTCGCAGCTCATGAAGTGCATAATCGCAAGGCGCTGCTGGAGTTCACGGGACTTAACGCAGCGAGTTTAAGCCTGAAGATTGACATTAACTCGGCCTTAGGCGTTGACGTAAATGAAGAGCTTGACGCGCTGCATGAACTGCTTGATCAACACGAGGCTGTGCCTTTTATATTAAACGGCGAGCCTCAGGGCGACGGATTATGGGCGCTTGAGAGCTTGGATGAGGAATTTAGCTTGATTAATAACAAAGGCGAGTTAGTGCGCGTTGAATTAAGCTTGAAGCTGCGCGAGTATATCGAGCTTGAAGCAGAGGAAGCATAGACGATGGAGATTGACATTTTAGCAGCACTTGATGAAGTCGACTTTGCGCCGGCAAATATTTATCTCGAAGTGGCGCAGAACGTGCGGACTATCTTGACAACGCAAAAGTATTCCGTGCCGCTGGATCGCAATTTCGGCTTGAATGCAGTCATGCTGGATAAGCCGATGCCGCGGG
The DNA here is from genome assembly GCA_017470785.1 of Synergistaceae bacterium. Classification (GTDB taxonomy): domain Bacteria; phylum Synergistota; class Synergistia; order Synergistales; family Aminobacteriaceae; genus JAFUXM01. The sequence goes on along the minus strand of JAFUXM010000046.1, from coordinate 71 downwards.
CAAGGGCAGCACTTCAGGCCGAGATTTACAACGCGATTAGAAAATATGAACCGAGGTGCAAGGTGCTGCAT
>JAFUXM010000045.1 GCA_017470785.1 Synergistaceae bacterium | reverse complement strand
GGGATTTCTTAACGGTTTGGCGGCAGTATTGAGCGAGGCAATGGCGTTGAGCGCTGATAATCGGTCACGTAATCGTAACCTTACCTCAGAGCAACGCGAGGAAGCGAGTCTGGCATCTGTGACTCTTCGGAATTTTAGTGATACTCTTAAATATTATGATGATTAAGTGCAGCAAAAATAATTTTTAAATTTTTTGTAATCAGATTTTATTTTTACTGTTTTTAGCTTTTTAATCGGACTTGCTATATGTTTATGTATTTTGGGCAATAAAACACAAAATTAATTATAAATCGGCTGACCCGCAAATTACTTGCAAGTCAGCCGATTTTTTAATTTCTCTAAATATAATTTTAATTAAATTTTAATTTTTATTTAGCACTAACAACGTCGCCTATCGAGACCTCGATTTTCTCGTCGCGCTTGCGGTACTTGCGCTTCTTAGGCTTGCGTTCTTTAGCTGCAGGCTTTGCATCAGCTGCTTTCTCAGTCTCACTGTCATTTTCACTTGAATCAGAGATAAACGCGTCGTCAGCTAACGCAGCAGCTTTTTCCGGCGAAACTTCATTGCTTGGCACGTCTATGTTCAGCGCGTCGGCCTCGCTTGATACGCCCCTGAACGCTTCAGCACCGGTGCCGGCCGGCACTAAGTGACCTATAATTACATTTTCTTTCAGGCCGTGTAACGGGTCGAACTGGCCGCGCACTGCTGCCCTTGCTAATATCTGCGCAGTCTGCTGGAACGACGCCGCGCTTAAGAAGCTGTCGGTCGCAAGGGCTGCCTTAGTTATACCGTGTATGAACGGATTGAACTCCGGCCGCTTGCGCAATTTTCTCGCAAACGTTATAGCCTGGCTGAGCGCCCGCGTCTCAACTTTCGACGTCGCGTGCGGCCTGATTATAATCTCTATATTGCCATTGCCATTGCTATCGCGATTTAATAAATAATCTTTGTCGCATAATCTCTCGGCAAGCTCACGCGCAAGTTCTTTATTATCGAGATTATATTTATTAACGTCAAAATTATCTAACGTCACGCCGAGTACGGTCTTGCTCTTTAATGCAGCGTTTAAAAATTTCTCTAACAGCTCAAGGCGCGTAATTAAGCCGTCAAGTTCAGTTACGACTGCCGTTATATCGCCGCAGGCAAACTTCTTAATCACGTTGTCATCAACAGACGGCGGCAGGTCCTCACGGGCTATGTCAGAGCCGTTAGCATCAAGTGCGCCGTTTAACGTATGCTCCCAGATGCCCGCAGAGTTGCGCAGCATATCACTAAATTTTTCAACTAAATTAACCCGCTCGATGCTGCGCCATACTTTTATCTCGCTCACGTGATTTGCTGCGATTAAATCTACCTGCTCAGGCGTAAGCTTCTCGTCGCGATTGGCTAAAATTTTATTATTAAATACAACATCTTCAGCCAGCCACTCAGACTTGGCCGTCTGCTCAAGCAATGCTCTATTAAATACTTTCACTATCTTCGGCGAGCCGGACGTGATTAATTTAATCTCGTCAGAGCCTAATATAGTACCAGTGCCTAATATCCCGTTCTCGTTTTCAAACGGCTCGGCCAATTCCTGACCGTCGAGCAGCCGCCGGAACATAGACTTGCCGATAGTCAGCGTGACATCGCCGCCGCCGTGTTCGGCAGACCTTAAAATCTTTACATAGCCCAGCGCCTTGCCCGGCTCAAGCAATAGCCTTAAGCCGGCTTCGTCAAGCGGCCTGTTAATTAATTCTTTCAGCTCGTCGCTTAAATCTTTTTCAGCTGCAAAAGAGCGTACGACATCTCCGGCGAACATGTCCATATCCTGAGCTATGAAGCGCTCGTTGTCAGCGATGATGCCGTCGCGCAGCGCCTCGACCTCGTCAAGCCAGACTATGTCACCGGCAACAAACGACGTGTCGCCCTCTTCCTTTATCATGACTTTATTCAACGGCGCGACCTTGCGCAATATTACTTCAATATGCTTATTATTAATCGAGACGCCCTGAGAATGATAGACATACTGGATTTCATCGACAAGCATACGCTGCACTGCGTCAATGCCGCTGACCTCTAACAGCTGCTGGGGCTCAATGCTGCCCTCGCTAAGGCGCGTCATCTTCTCGACGCGGTCGCCCACTTTCAAGCCCTCGCGTAACTCATGCGCTGACGTGATGACATGCACTTTCTCCGTGCCGTCATCGCCGCGAATAATTAATTTGCGCTTGCCGTCACCAGGCATCTCGGTTATCTCACCGTCAATGCCTGCTAACAGCGCGACTTTACGAGGCCGCCGCACTTCGAATAACTGCTCAATTCTGGGCAGACCCTGCGTTATATCTTCAGACTGCTTAACGCCGCCGGTATGGAACGTACGCATCGTGAGCTGCGTGCCGGGTTCGCCTATCGACTGCGCAGCAACTACTCCGACGGCCTCGCCGATCGGCACTAAATCTCTTGACGATAAGTCATTGCCGTAGCACTTTCTGCAAATGCCGTGCTTTAAGCCGCAGGACAACGGACTTCTAACCCAGACCTCTTCAAGTCCGGCACTCTCTATTTTTTTAGCTATGGCCTCAGTGATAATATCGCCTTTCTTAACTATAGCTTCAGCCTCGCCGGGTAAAGTAATATCATTTAAAGCCGTGCGGCCTGATATGCGCTTGCTAATGCCTATCATGACGCGGCCCTCACTGGTCAACGGCCTTATACATATACCCTTGTCAGTCCCGCAGTCCTCTTCTGTTATGATTAAGTCCTGCGCAACGTCAACTAAACGCCTCGTCAAATAGCCCGACTTCGCAGTTCTTAAGGCCGTATCGGCAAGTCCCTTACGCGCACCGTGCGTCGATATAAAATACTCGAGCATGTTCATGCCTTCTCTGAAATTAGCCGTAATAGGATAATCTATAGTCTTACCGGTCGGGTCTGACATCAGGCCTCTAATACCGGCCATCTGCCCCATCTGCCCTAAGCTTCCGCGCGCGCCCGAGTCAACCATCATTCTGACAGAATTTCCATGCTCCATGTGCCGCCTGATGCTCTGCGCTATGCTGTCAGTGGCCTCGCCCCATAACTTGCCCTTTTGATCTAAATACTCATCATAAGTCAAAAGGCCCATCTCGTAGTTCTCTTTAGCTGCTGCGTCCTCGGCCTGCGTCTTGGCTGTAATCTCTGCCTTCTCCGGCGGAATGATTATTGCCTTAACGCCAAAGCTTATGCCGCTCTTCGCTGCCCAGTGATAGCCCAGCGATTTAATCGCGTCAAGCATCTCGACTACCTGTTCGCGCCGTATTTTATCATAAGCATCATCAAGCAAGCTGCCGATCTTGCCCTTGTCAAGCTGCTCATTAACATATCTTAAATCATTTACTACTACTCTGTAATTAAATATAGCTCTTCCTGCTGACGTCTCGACAAATACAGCCGCACCTTCCGGCGCGTTCACTTCTTCCGGCTCATTAACTATCACAGGCTCGCCGTTCTCACCGCGATATTTGCGCCTGCCCTTCGGCCTGCGCTTCCAGTTCGCATCTTCTTTAAGCCATACAGCCGCATTGACATGAACAGCCTCGTGATCAAACGCCGACATCAAGTCCTCAATGCTTGAAAAATGCATACCCTCGCCTTTTAAGCCCGGGCGCATGTCAGTCAAGTAATATACGCCTAACACTATATCCTGCGTCGGCGTGACGACCGGCCTGCCGCTTGCCGGCGATAATAAATTATTTGCGCTCAGCATTAATAATCTTGCCTCGGCCTGCGCCTCGATGCTTAACGGCACGTGAACTGCCATCTGGTCGCCGTCAAAGTCAGCATTAAACGCCGTGCACACCATGGGATGCAGTCTAATTGCCTTGCCCTCCATTAAGACTGGCTCAAAGGCCTGAATGCCCAGCCTGTGCAAAGTAGGCGCTCTGTTCAGCATAACGGGATGATCTTTTATTATCTCCTCTAATATGCCCCAGATCTCCTCGCGACCGCGCTCGATAATGCGCTTAGCGCTCTTAACATTCGGCGCAGTCCCGCTGTCAACTAAACGCCTTATCACAAACGGCTTAAATAACTCCAAGGCCATTTGCTTAGGCAAGCCGCACTGATAAATTTTTAACTGCGGCCCGATTACTATTACAGAACGGCCTGAATAGTCAACGCGTTTGCCCAGCAAATTCTGCCTAAATCTGCCCTTTTTGCCGCGCAGTAAGTCAGTCAAGCTCTTTAACGGCCTGTTGCCCGCGCCTAATACAGCCTTAGACACCCTGCCGTTGTCTATCAGCGCATCGACGCACTCCTGCAGCATACGCTTCTCATTTCTAATTATAATTTCCGGCGCGTGCAGCTCCTGCAGCTTCTTTAATCTATTATTACGATTAATCACGCGTCTATATAAATCATTTAAGTCAGACGTAGCGAACCTGCCGCCGTCAAGCTGGACTAACGGCCTTAAGTCCGGCGGAATTACCGGCAGCACATTTAATATCATCGACTGCGGCTTGCTCTCGCTCTTCCTAAAATCTTCAACTACCTGCAGCCGCTTAACATATTTATGCTTGGCCTGCCCCTTGCTCTCGGCGATCTTCTCTCTTAACTCATCTGCAAGTTCATCAAGATTAATCCGGTCGAGCATGGCCTGCACGCCCTCAGCTCCAATACCGGCCTTGAATTTATTATCATACTCTTCGCATAATTTCTTTTGCCGCTCGTATATAACGCTCTCACCGGGCACAAAAGGCGAACTGCCTTTCTCAATCACTAAGTGACAGGCATCATCTACTACAGTGCCAAGCCGCACGGCTTTAAATCTCTCCGCCGGATACTCAAGCTTGTACGTGTTATATTCAGTTTCACTTATTACATCATTTTTTGCAAACGGCATACGTGAAGCAATAGCTCCAGTGACTATAAACGCGTCGCTGCCGTTAATCTTTGCCCGTTCAAATACGTCATTGCCGCCGGCCAGCTCGATATACTCATCAACTTTTGATACGGGTATGACATCGCCGACTTTCATATCAAGACCTTCGACTTCTTCAGTCAGGGCGAACGCGGGCTCGGCTTTGAAATTATCTGACCCGTACTTAGACTTATAGCTGCCCACTTGCTGAGCCGAGATTAGCTCACCGGCAGCAAACGGCGCTTCGTCAACGACATTTTCAATCATATACGCCTCTTCGGCCTTAAATCCATTAGCGCTGTCATAATGCATATGAATTTCCATTTCACTCTCGCTTATGACATCGCCTAATTTAACTAAATCAGGCCGGCTGCCCTGAGCAATTACCTTCCATAACGTCTCTTTCTTGCGGGTCGGTGCGAACGATACGACTTTCTCTAAATCTTTAGTGCTTGCGCCGAGCAATAAGCTAAGTCTGCTGGGAATGCCGCGCAAGTACCAGATATGCACAACGGGCACGGCCAGCTCTATATGCCCCATGCGCTCGCGTCTAACTCTATTATCAGTCACTTCAACGCCGCACCTGTCGCATATAACGCCCTTGAATTTAGGGCCGCTGCGCTTGTACTTGCCGCACGCGCATTCATAGCTCTTAGTCGGGCCAAATATTCTCTCGCAGAACAGCCCATCCTTCTCAGGCCGCAAAGTCCTGTAATTTATAGTCTCGGGCTTCTTGACCTCACCGCTTGAGATCTCGCGTATGCGCTCCGGCGTCGCTAATTTAATACGAACTCCGACTATCTCTTTCCCTGCCATCTTAGCCATTCACCCTATTCTTAAATATCATTTTCGTCTTCGGCAAAGCTGCCGTCATCGTTATCATCCGCCGACCAGTCTAAATCCTGAAAATCGCCGGACTGCCGCAATTCGTCCTCATTGACAACATCAGGCTCATTCATAAAATCATCGTCGTCTGCGTCGCCGTCAAGCTGAAAATCATCGTCGTCTGCGAACGCATCGGGCGATAATATATCAGCGTCAGTCTGGGCGTAAATGCCGCGCTCTTCGTCTTCATCATACTTAACTTCGCCTATAGTATCATCGTCGTACTTGACCTCGACATCCAAGCCTAAGCCCTGAAGTTCTTTAATTAAAACTCTAAAGCTCTCAGGCACGCCGGGCTTAACTAAGCTCTCGCCTTTAACTATTTTTTCATAAGTCTTATCGCGGCCGCGTATATCATCGCTCTTGACAGTCAGCATCTCCTGCAAGACATTAGCTGCGCCGTAGCCCTCAAGCGCCCAGACTTCCATTTCACCAAAGCGCTGGCCTCCGAACTGCGCCTTGCCTCCTAACGGCTGCTGAGTTATCAAGCTGTACGGGCCTGTTGACCTTGCGTGAATCTTGTCATCGACTAAGTGAATTAATTTCAGCATGTACATGCAGCCTATAGTAACTTTCTTCTCCATAGGCTCGCCGGTTCTGCCG
>JAFUXM010000044.1 GCA_017470785.1 Synergistaceae bacterium | reverse complement strand
GAGATACGGCAGGCTGAAGAGCGTTATCAAGCTGAGCAGGAAGCCCGTGAGGAACGCGCGAAAATCAAGCAGTGGGAGAAGCTTGATATGGAGATTAAGCTGCGCCGCTATGACCAGCTTGTAATGGGAATGGAGAAAGAATATCAGGCGGCAAAGCAGGCTTCTAATCCGTTCTTAGGCGAGCAGGGCTATGTGATTTACCCGTATGGAGAAGTCGTGCCGGTCATAACTTGCAGGCCGCTTAGAATGACTGACGTTGCGTTAGAGCCGGGTGAAGAGATAATGGGCATTCATGCAGGCGACACTGTAAGGTGGCAGTTCTCGCCGTCGCAGTCAATGAAGAATGGCCTTGCAGTAGCGCATATAGTCGTCAAGCCCAATCAGCCCGGGATTTCTACTAATTTGTTAGTGCATACTAATAGACGCACGTATAATTTGGACTTCACGGCTTCTGACAAAGCTGAATATTTGCGCGGCGTTGCGTTTTCATACGGCGACAGCAATAATTTAAGCTATTTATTTGTGAATAAAAATAGTAATAGTAATAATAATAAAGATAATAAAAAGCTTGAGGATGAGCTGCAGGAGACCATGGGCGACGTGGACTTTAACGGCCTTTATACGCAATATACTATTTTAAATAATTCTAAAGTTGACTGGGCGCCTGAAGCAGTGTTTGATGACGGCAACAAGACGTATATTAGAATGCCGTTCAGGTTCAGCGAGACTCCGGCGTTTTATATCGCGCTTGACCGCAAAGAGACGCTGACTAATTTTAGGGTTAAAGGCCGCTATTACGTAGTCGACAGATTATTTGACAAGGCTTATTTGAAAATAGGAGCTAAGCGGGTTGTGTTAGTGCGCAAGGATAAATTAATCGACACTAATATTAAAGAGAGCCGTAAGCCTCTTAATCCGTTGTCGTTCAGAGAGCCGGAGGGCAGGTAGTTCACAATGCCTGAGAGTGGGAAATTTGAGCCTATCAAGAGCAAGGCCGGCAAGTCAACGACTAAGCGGGTCGCGATGTTCATATTCGGAGCATCGGGAGCTTTATTTTTATTAGTTGCAGCGGCTATTATAAATTCAGATGATGCAATTCGCAGCAGCAGTACGCCGAATGAGTTAATACAGGCGTCGAGGGCATCGTCTGTGTTATTGCCGCCGAGGCCGCGTGAGCCGCAGCCAGAGCCAGAGCCTGAACAGCCTGCAGATGCCGGAGGGCAGCTGCAGCAAGAGCAGCAAAATGCGCAAGCTCAGCAAGTGCAGCCTCAGCAAGTCCAGCCGACGTATATTCCGGCTGCAAATCAAGCTGTAACGCCGAGGCGTGCAGCAGTGAACAGAAATTTCACGAGCAACAGGAGAAAGGACGCTCAAGCACAGCGCTTGCAGGCTGCATCGTCACCGACTGCGATTGACGGCTTTACGAGGCGCGAAGAAGCTAATTTAAATAATTTAAATAATGCTGATGCCGGAGCAGGTGCGCAGACTGGCATTAATGTTGGCGTAAACACAAACGGTATATCGGTGAATGCGCCCGGGGTAGGACCGTCTGGCTTACAGCCCGTTGACACGTTGGGCTTGATGCAGCAAAGCAATAATAATAGCTTGGGCGGTGTCGGGGGCTTGGACGGCAGTAATAACGGGCTTGAGAATGCTCAAGAGACGAACGGCTGGATGCGTAAGGAAGCGTTTCTGCGTAAGGCTTTACCGGCTGAGTATTCACAGCACACCCGCGTGTTTCCTGTAAGTGCATATGAGCTTAAGGCCGGCGCGCTGCTGCCTTGCGTGTTAATTTCAGGCTTGAATTCTGATTTGCCCGGCAATTTAATCGCTCATGTATCTGAGAACGTATGGGACACGTCAACTGGGCATTATTTATTAATACCGAGAGGGTCGCGCTTGATTGGATCGTATGATAATCAAATTGCCTATGGTCAGAACAGAGCGTTAGTCATCTGGAGCAGATTAATTTTTCCGGATGGATCGAGCTTATTGCTTGATAATTTACAAGGCTCGGATCAGGGCGGCTATTCAGGATTTAAAGCCCGTGTTGACAGGCATTGGGGTACTTTGATAACGTCGGCATTGATGGTATCGCTGTTGGGTACGGGTGTTCAGCTTGCGTCTGACCGCGGCAGAAATAATAATAATAATAATAATAATCGGAGCGTCGGCGATATTTTCGCAGAGCGGGCTGCTAATGCAATATCTCAGGCATTGACGCAGATTATAAATAAGAACGTGAACCGCCAGCCGACTTTGACCGTGCGCCCCGGCTATAGATTTACTGTATTTGTTCAGCATGATATAATATTCCCGAAGGTCTGGAACGAGGCTCAGGGCAGATAATTTAATAATTTAATATTTAAATTAAAAGATGAAGAGATTTGAGCAAAAGGCGGCGGTCTGCATCCTGATTATCGGAGCGTTGACCGCCGTTTTGCTTTTATCGGGCTTATTTACGTTTAATGTGTCAAGCTCGGTTGCGTTGGGTTTATGGCTTAGATTAAGCAATAAAAATATTAAAATCGGCGACATAGTCGAGATAAATTTTGAAGATTTTATTGATGATAATAGCTGGGTACCGGCTGCTTATTATAAAACAAATGAAGTTGGCCGGACTGCGCCGTATTTAAAGCGTGTAGCAGCACTGCCGGGAGATTTAATAGAACTCGGTGAGTTTAATTTATTGAAAATAAATAATAAAATAATTTTAAATAGTATGGCTTTATCGCAGGACAGAGCCGGAAATAATTTGAGAAATTATTTAAATTACGGTGATAAATTAAAGTTAAAAGCTAACGAAGTCTGGCTGACGAGCGACTCGCCGCGCGGCTTTGACTCGCGTTATTTAGGACCGGCTAAGCTTGATAAGTGCGTTAAGGTATTGCCGGTTTTGATATTTTAATTAATAATATTATAAAATTATAAAAATTAAAATAAACTGGAGCGATGCAGTGATATGAAAAAAATTTTATTGTTATTATTGCTGTTGCTGAGTTATGAAGCTGCGTACGCAAGCGGCACGGGCTTTTTGACTAAGCTTAATATAACTGAAGAAGATTATGGAAAAATGCTGCTTGAGAACAGGAAGCAGGTCGGCTGGCAGTTTCTGACAGCAAAGCATAGTGATAGTGAGCGTAATTTTAAATTTTATGACTCGTTAATGGAGCTTGAACTTGCTTTGCAGCGCGGCGACATTGACGATATTGTAGTGCCGAGCGTCGTAGCTGAGTATATGCTGAACACGAATAAAAAATTTGCATTTAATAGCGTTGAGAAGGTGATGCCCATATCACTCGTGTTCGGCTTTAGAGCTAAAGATGAAGAAATGCGCGATAAGTTTAATCTGGCGTTAAGCTCAATGAAGGAAGACGGCGAGCTTTTAAGGATAATTAATGATTATCTTGTGACGCCCGGTTTTGATGAGCCTGAGCCGGTTAAACTTGATAAATTTGCTGATGCTGAAGTTATAAGAGTTGCAGTGACGGGCGACATGCCGCCGATAGATCTTGTGAATGCAGGCGGAGCACCGGCCGGATTTAATACGGCTGTAATAGCTGAGATAGGCCGTCGGCTGAAAGCTAATGTTACGCTGATGGACATAGATGCAGGCGCAAGGGCTGCTGCGTTAGCTTCAGGCCGCGTGAACGCCGTGTTCTGGTATTTTAAATTTAAAGCTGCAGATGGAGCTAAAGAATTTGATGTGCCGGAAGGCGTGATATTATCAGAGCCGTATTATGAATTTGATAAATTTATTCACGTTAAATTAAAAAATTAAATTAATAAAATTAAAATAAATAAAAATTCAGGAGGTTGTAGCGATGAAGTTTAGGAAATTTGTATTATGCGTTATGGCATTATTAATATTTGCTGGGGCAAGCTTTGCGGCGGAGAGTGCGAAGCCGCTGAAGTTAGGCTTATTAGCGAAGCTTAACATGACGGCCGGCGACTATCACAGGTTCATGGCTGCGAACGTAACCGGCGGCGCGATGAACATATTCTCGAATTCTGCGAAGTTTGAGAAAGGCGGCCATACTGGAAATACGCTTGTAATGTTTTATGACTCGTTAATTGCTTTGCAGTTAGGGCTTGATGCCGGTGAAATAGACGAAGCAAGTTTGCCTGAGACGATCGGCGAGTATATCATGAACATGAACGACGGCAAATATGCTATTTCATGTGTAGTAAGGACTATGACTACGAGCTTGGCAATGGGGTTTAAGAAGGACGACGAGGCGAGCTTAGCTTTAAGAAATAAAATTAATGATGCGTTGTTAGCAATGAAGGCTGACGGTACGCTCGCGGTGCTGGTTAATAAATATATATTAGAGCCCGGTGTTGACGAGCTTGAGCCTGTTAAATTCGAGAAGTACGAGAATGTGAAAGAAAATATTAAAGTTGCCGTTACTGGTGACTTGCCGCCGATTGACTATATAGCGGCTGACGGCACGCCTGCAGGATTTAATACGGCTGTGTTAGCAGAGATTGCCAAGCGCGCTAAGATTAATATTGAATTAATTAATATAGACTCGGGTGCAAGGGCTGCGGCGTTAGCATCTGGACGGGCTGATATGGTATTCTGGTTTCAAGCTTTCAAGGGCGTAAAGACCCAGCCTGATATCCCGGGCGGCGTGATTTTGTCAGAGCCTTACTTTGATTACACTGAGTATCTGCATCTTGTTAAGAAATAAAAATAAAAATAAAATTTAAATTAAATAAAAAATTTGCAGTCAGGCAAGCTATTTGTTTATAATTTAAAACACTTGCTTGACTGTAAATTTTTTTTAAATTTTGGAGTGCTGATAAATAAGTTATGTTAAAGATTTTTAGAAGCCATATAGCGGCGCATATTTTAGCCGGACTTGTGCTTGCATTTGCGGCGCTGGGCGCGATAGTCAGCTATATAGGCTATTATTTATTCACGCTGGCGATAGAACATCAGTATATGTCGAAGGCGTATAACACGGCGCGGACTGCTGCAACTGATATTAATATTGAGATATTTGACGTGACGGCCGGCCTTGAGGAGACTAAATTAAAAATTCAGGCGCTGCGCGCTGAGTGGCAGAAGCTGGCTGACACGCAGGACGCGACGTTTATTTACATGTATAGAAAGCCCTATGGCGAAAATTATGATTTCGTGCAGGTATTATTAAGCGTTATGAACTCGCAGCTGAAGTATAACGTGTTCTCAAGCGGGATGATAATTAAACTGCCTGAGACTGACAAGCCGTCGTTTCATGAGATATTTGACGAGCATAAAGACAGGGCTGTCATGAGCGTATATCGTGACGAATTCAGTGATGAGGAATTTAAAAGCGGCGATCATGTGACTGTATTAATTCCGGTCTATAATTCTAAGGGCAATCTTGCGGCTGTGTTAGGCGTTGAGCGCAAGATGGACGAGTTAAAGAAAGTCCGGCGCGAGTACGTACGTCATGTTATTATAACGACTTTAATATTTTTATTAATCGTGATTTTAATTTATAGTGTTTATATAAACAGAAGGCTGTTATGGCCTATTTTGCAGATTTCAGGCGAGGCGCAGCGGTTTGCGCATGATAATACTAAAGCAGAAGTAGCGTTAAGCGCTTCGATAAAGTCGCAGGATGAGCTTGGAAGTCTGGCGAGAGTTATAGACAAAATGGAAGAAGATGTTATAAATTATATAAATAATTTAACGCGGGTCACGCATGAGAAGGAGCAGATCAAGGCGGAGTTAAATCTTGCGTCGAGCATTCAGGCCGGTATGCTGCCCAAGACATTCCCTGAGCGCAGCGAGTTTGAAATTTACGCGTCAATGATGCCGGCGAAAGAGGTCGGCGGTGATTTATATGATGTCTTTATGCTTGACGATAATCACTTAGCGCTTGTGATAGCTGACGTGTCGGGCAAGGGCGTGCCTGCAGCTTTATTCATGATGACGGCTAAAGCATTAATTAAAAATCGGGCTAAGATGGGCGGCAAGCCGAGCGAGATTTTATATGACGTTAATATGCAGTTATGCGAGGGCAACGAGGCGGAATTATTTGTGACTGTATGGCTTGGAATTTTAGAAATCTCAACCGGAAAGGTCATAGCGGCGAATGCCGGCCATGAGTATCCGGCAATTAAGCATGACGGCAAATATGAATTGTTTAAGACTAAGAACAGTCCGGCGGTCGCTGCAATGGAAGGTATGAAGTTCAGGGATGCTGAGTTCGAGTTAAGCCCGGGCGATATTTTATATGTCTATACTGACGGAGTGGCAGAAGCTACTGACAGTAATAATGATTTGTTCGGCACTGACCGGATGCTTGAGGGCTTGAACGAAATAGACGATAACGTGCACGCTCAAGATGTTTTAGATTTCATGAAAATAAAGATAGATGAGTTTGTAGGCGATGCGCCCCAGTTCGACGATATTACTATGATTTGTTTAAAATATTTAAGCAATTAAATTTAAAAATTATAAATATAAAAAGGAGAAGATTTTAAAGTTATGAAGAAATTTTTGTTTGTATTAGCTTTTATTTTTATTGCTGCAAGCTTTGCATTTGCAGCCGAGCAGTCGGTATCGCATATCGGGGTGCTGACGTATCTCGGCACGAGTGAGCAGGAATTTCAGAATGGTCTTGATGATTTAAGAAAGGCTGTTGCGCCGTTAATTCCGTCTGATAATAATGAAGTAGACGAGCCGGATATGTTAGAAAGCTTTATGATTTCGCTTGTGAAGACGCGCAGGGTTGTGCATTTCTATGACTCGCTTATGGCGATGCAGATGGCGCTGAACTCCCGTAAGATTTATGAAATTGCCTTGCCGGAGCCGGTCGGGCTGTATTTAGTGAATAATAATCATGATTTTGAAATTTTATTTTCGTTAAACATGACGCCGTCGAATATTGCGTTTGGATTTAAGCGCGGCAATGATAAATTGCAGAAGGAATTTAATAAAGCTATAGATGCTATGAGAGCTGACGGCACGCTTAATAAGTTAGCTGATAAATACATAGCTAATTTCGCAGCAGATCATGAAGATGTTAAATTCAGCAATTTTAAAAATGCGCAGACTATAAAAGTTGCTGTAACAGGCGATTTGCCGCCGATAGATTACATAGCTCCTGACGGCAAGCCCACGGGCTATAACACGGCTATATTAGCTGAGATAGGCAAGCGCCTTAAGAAAAATATTAGATTAATAAGCGTTGATGCAGGCGGCCGCAGCGCAGCGCTTGCATCTGAACGCGCGGACGTAGTGTTCTGGTATAGAAGCACTTCTGGAATTAAGTCTAAGAATAAGAAAGTCGGCAATGCGCTCGGCGGCGTCATGAAGGACAGCTTGGACGGCGTAATTTTATCAAGCCCTTATTACAGCTGGGACACGGATTTAATTATAGGCAGATAAAAATTTTAAATTATGCAGCTTAACGAGATTTTATATAAAATTTTAATTCAGGGCGGGTCTTATTTAACTATATTAAAAGGTCTTAACGCGACGATACGCATATCGCTGTTTGCGCTGCTGTTCGGAACGCTGTTAGGCGCTGTGATCTGCGCATTTAGAATGTCGAGCTATAAGATTTTAAATATTCCGGCAAAGCTTTATATATTAGTATTGCGCGGGTCGCCGGTGTTAATGCTGTTGATGCTGATGTATTACGGCATATTTGCGCGGAGCAGCTTAGAAGCTGAGACGATAGCTGTAATAACTTTTGCGCTGAACACGGCGGCGCACATAGCTGAATTATTAAGATCTGCGATAAGCGCTGCTGACTACGGCCAGTACGAGGCGGCGAGGACGTTAGGCTTCTCGGCATTTCAGGCTTTTAAATTAATCACGCTGCCGCAGATTATTCACATCGCCAAGCCCGTCTATCAGTCTAATATAATAAATTTAATCCAGTGGACGAGCGTTGTAGGCTATGTGTCGATAACTGACCTGACGCGGGTTATAAATAATATTGCATCGCGGACTATGCAGCCAATGGCGGCAATTATTATCGGCATGTTAATTTATTTAGCGCTTGCGTATATAGTTCACGGCCTGTTCGCCCTGAGCGACATTTTGAAATTTAAAAAGAGAGTTTAAGCATGAGCGATTATTTAATAGAAGTAAAAAATTTATGCAAGTCGTTCGGAGATTTAAAAGTTTTAAATAATGTAAATTTAGGCGTTAAAGAAGGCGAACGGCTTGCGATAATCGGCGGGTCTGGCTGCGGCAAGAGCGTATTTTTAAGATCGCTTGAATTGCTTGAGAAGCCCGACTCGGGGCAGATATTTATAGACAATCAAGAGATCACGGCTAAGAATGCGGATATAAATAAAATTAGATTAAATATGGGCATGGTCTATCAGAAATTTAATTTATTCTCGCATATGGACGTGCTTGATAATCTATGTCTTGCGCCGGTGAAGCTGCTTGGAGTTGCGCGTGAAGATGCGGAGAGCAGCGCGTTGGAGTGGCTTGATCGAGTTGGCTTGACGTCGAAAATTCATGAGATGCCCGGGAATTTGTCAGGAGGACAGCAGCAGCGTATAGCGATTTGCCGGTGCTTAATGATGCGGCCTAAAGTCTTATTATTCGATGAGCCGACGAGTGCGCTTGATCCGACTATGGTCGGTGAAGTTTTAGCAATGATCAGAATGCTGACTAAGCGCAATATGACTATGCTGATAGTTACGCACGAGATGAACTTTGCGCGTGAGGTCGCTAATAAAGTTTTATTCTTTGCTGATCACGGCATTTATGAGCAAGGCACGCCTGATGAAATTTTTGATGCGCCTAAACGCGAGAAGACTATAGCGTTTATCCGCAAGTTAAAATATTTTAATTATGAGATTTTAAGCCGCAATTTTGACTTGCTTGAGATGCAGGGGCAGCTGCGCAGCTTCACTGAGAAGTACGGCATTGAGCGCAAGCTCGCAAATAGGCTTGAGCTTTGCGCTGAAGAGCTTATTTATGAAGTATTAAACGGCTGCTATAAGAATATAAAGAATATAAATATTAATATGGAAATATCGTACTCGGAGGCGGACGGTGCGACGTTAATCAAGCTCGCAAGCGGCGGCAATAAATTCAATCCGTTTGAAGCTGAGCTTGAAGCGCTTGACGAAGAGCATTTAGGCGTGACTATATTAAAGAATATCGCAAAGAGCATTAATTATATTTATGAAAATAATAAAAATTATATCGATATAGTTTTATAAAATTTTATAAATTTTAAAAATTAATGCTAAAATATATTTGAATTACGCGGCGCTTAAGCTAATTATTAATTTGTGAGAGCGCCGCTGATTTGTAAGTTGTTAATTTGTAAGTTGTGAAGGCGGAGGTGGCGGAATGGCAGACGCGCCAGACTTAGGATCTGGTGTCTTACGGCGTAGGGGTTCAAGTCCCCTTCTCCGCACCCGTTAATCCCTCGGATGGGATTAACGCAAGTTTTTTAAATGTTAATCCTTGGGATTTAAATTAAAATCAGGATTAACGCAAGTTTTTTAAATGTTAATCTCTTAGATTTAAATTAAAATTTAATTTTTAATCATGATATTTAAAAGATTTAAATTAAAATTTAAATTTAGAAATGGGATTAACGCAGGATTTAAAATTAAAAAAATCTGGAGGGTTGATGGTTATGGCAGAGCAGGCAAAGAAAGATAAAAAAATTATACCGGGAACTAACGGAGATAAGTATATTAAGTATGAAGAGCGCAGCAGCAACGAGAGCATAGTATTTTTCACGCGCGATCTGTCG
>JAFUXM010000043.1 GCA_017470785.1 Synergistaceae bacterium | reverse complement strand
TTTCTACCGCCGTATAGTCCTGAATTAAATCCGATAGAACATTTTTGGAATTGGCTCAAGAAAAAAATCACTGATTCAGTTCCATATTTTCAAAAATTTGATGATGTTATTTATTCAATTTTTAAAGTTCTTTAACTATACTTTTATAGGATACCACCAAAAAAGCTTGCCGTTTTATTATGGACAAGCTTTTTAAATTAAAATTGTTTCGGCTTGACAAGAAAATTATAAACGCAAACGCTGCAACGCCGATTGAGATGAAGAATGACTGACCGAACGGCACTCGAACCGCGCGGCTCGCTAATAAAAATTTCGCGGGCTGCGCTTTTATTATCACAAAAAAAATATAGCTAATGCACCTAAAAACTAATAAATAAAAACATAGCAAAGAGCAATTTCAGCAAAATAATTTTGGTTATTTTCAAGTGCGTTTACTATATCTGCCAGCTGAAATTATTATTTAAATTTCTAACAGCTATAACACAAGTTTCAAGACTATAACGCCTCACAGCTTAAGCGCATCTTCTTTTAATTTGCCTAAAATTTTCAAAGCCTGAACCGGCGTAATATTATCAAGATCAAGCGCTTTAATCTCATCTAAAATTGCGTCACTCGCAAATAAATTTATCTGGCCGCTTAAATTATTATTAATCTCAGGCTTAATATTATTTAAATTTTTAACTTCGCTGCTCTCGAAAATTTTTAACAGCTCCAACGCACGTTTTAAAACGCTTGATGGCAGGCCGGCCAGCCGCGCTACTTCTATGCCGTAGGATCTGTCAGCCGCGCCCTCTTGAACTTGATGCAAAAACGCTATGCCGTTCTTGCCCTCACGCACGGCCATACTGTAATTTTTAATATTTTTATTGTCTTCAAGGCAAGTCAGCTCGTGATAGTGCGTTGCAAATAACACTCGCGTACTTGGCCGCTCGTACAGCAAAAATTCTAATACAGCCCAGGCAATACTCATGCCGTCCCAAGTCGCAGTGCCGCGCCCGACCTCGTCAAGTATCACTAAGCTGCGTTCTGTTACATTATTTAAAATATTTGCTGTCTCTAACATCTCGACCATGAACGTGCTGTTGCCGCGGGCTAAGTCGTCGCGGGCGCCTATGCGTGTGAATACCCGATCGACTAAGCCGATCTCCGCGCTTTGAGCAGGTATCCATAGGCCGGCCTGCGCCATTATTGCCAACAAAGCTGCAGTTCTTAGCCACGTTGACTTACCCGCCATGTTCGGACCAGTCAAAATTATTATGCGCGATTTATCTTCACCTAAAATAATATCGTTCGGGATAAACGCCCTGTCAGTCATGACTGCCTCTAACACCGGATGACGGGCGGCCTTTATATAAATTCCCATCGAGTTATTAACTTCAGGCTTAGTATAGCCACGCTCCCGCGCTATCGCCGCACTCGACGCAACGCAGTCCAACAGCCCTAATAACCTTCCGGCCATCTGAATTTCAGCGCTGAAATTTATAACTTGATTTATCACCTGCTGATAAATTAATTGCTCTATGCGCTCGATCTCTTCGTCGCTGTGAAGCATCTTGTCCTGAAAATCTCTAAGTTCAGGTGTAGTGTAGCGCTGAGAATTTACTAACGTCTGCCGCCGCTCAAAATATTCCGGCGTCTTGTTTAATCCGGCCTTGCCTATCTCAAGATAATAGCCGAACGCCTGCGTATAGCCGGCCTTAAGTCTTGGACTTTGAGTATTGACCCGCTCACGCTCTACATAATCATTCAGCCAGCCCTCGCCGCGTTCTTTAACATCACGCCATGACGCAAGCTCTTTATTAAAACTCGATTTTATAACCGGCTTTAATTTCAAAGCCCGGGGCAGCTCGTCCTCAAGCGCAGCATCTAAATATTCACATAAAATTTTAAGCCTTTCAGCCGGAAACACGTCTATCACAGTTCTTAAAACTTTAAAATTTAAAAACTCCGGCAATAATTTTAACGTATCGCGTATGGCTGCTAAGTCCCTTGGGTTGCCTGAGCCTAAAGCTAAACGCGATAAAGCCCGTTCTATGTCACGCGTTGCTGCTAACAAATCCTGCAGCGGCGCGATATTTTCAGGCGCGTTAATTAACTCGCCTATTGCGTCCTGACGGCGCTTAATCGCATTTAAATCCATTAACGGCTTTAATAACCACTCGCGCAAAGTCCTGCGACCCATCGGCGTGCGGCACTTGTCAAGGCAATTAAATAAAGACGCATTGCCGCTGATTAAATCAAGATTAATCTGCGCAGCTTCATCTAAATTCATGCGATCCTTTATGCTCAACGGCCTTATATTTAAGACATGTCTTACTGAGCTGAACTGCGTTGCTGAGAGATAATCCAGCGCTGCCCACGCCGAACCTATGCACGCATCGCGCTCGTCAAAGCCGAACGAACTTAATTTTTTATTTTTAAGCGCTGCCTCAAGCCTTGATACAGCGCTTTCAAGTTTAAATAACTCGTTCTTGACCGGATGCAGTGCGTAATTTGCCAATACAGGCAAGCTATCAAAAATTTTATTATTATTATTTAAACTCGAAGGCAATATTATCTCGCTGGGATGAAAAGCTGAGATTAACGCGGCGGCCTCGCTTTTAATAAGCGTACCGGCTTCAAGTCTGCCGGTCTCGACGTTCAAAAATGCCAGCGCAATTTTATTTTTATAAATATTTAATGCTGCAAGCCGCGCACCTGAATTTAAATTATTATCTTCCTGCTCTTCAGGCACGTACGTCCCGGGCGTCACAACGCGTATAATCTTTCTATCAACTATTTTAGAGCCGGAGCTCTCGCTCATCTGCTCGCATATGGCAGCCCTATAGCCGGCTTTAATTAACCGGCCTAAATAAATATTCAAAGCATGATACGGTATGCCGGCCATTGGGATTTTTTTATCTTTATCGCGGGCCGTCAGCGCAATGTCTAATACAGCCGCAGCCTTCTTAGCATCGTCAAAGAACAGCTCGTAAAAATCGCCCATTCGAAATAACAATAATTCTTCAGGATACTGATCTTTAAACGTTTTATACTGCTCAAGCCACGGCGTTAGCTTAACGTCCTCAAGCTTTACATCTTCTCTAAAATTTTCAGCACTATTATTATTTTTTTTACGCATTTATTAATCTCAAAAATTCCTGCTCGTCTATAATCTTTACGCTTAATTTTTCAGCTTTGCTTAATTTGCTGCCGCCTTTATCGCCAGCGACTAAATAATCAGTCTTAGAGCTAATACTATTAGTCACGCGGCCGCCTAAATTTTTAACCAGCTGCGCCGCCTCGTCACGTTTAAAATTCGCAAGCTCACCAGTGAAGACAAATATTTTATTCGCTAATTTATTATCTTTTAAATTATTATTTAATTTAAAATTAAAATTAAAATTAAGCGCCTTAAGCCGGTTTAATAACTCTAAATTTAATTTGTCATTAAAAAATGCGCGTATGGCCTCAGCCGTGACATCGCCGATACCGTCCAAGCTCGATAATTTCTCTAAGCCAGCATTCTTTAATTCATTTAAATCATTAAAATTGCTGCATAAAATTTCAGCCGCAGCCTTGCCTACATATCTTATGCCCAGCGCTGCGATTAAATTTGCCGCCGGCTGTGTTTTAGACTTCTCAAGCTCAGCTAAAATTTTATTCGCTGACTTCACGCCCATCTTGTCAAAGCTTGACCAGTCGCTTAAATTTAAATTATATAAATCCGATAGAAATTTAATTTTGCCGCTTGCGGCCAGCTGCTCGGCTAACTTATCGCCTAAGCCCATTATATTTAAGTGCGACGCAAAATATACTATGCTCTCTTTAAGCTGCGCCGGGCACGCCGCCCGATTAACGCATCTTAACGCAGCCTCGCCTTTAATCTTAACAACTCGCTCGCCGCAGGCCGGACAAGTCTCAGGCTCTTTAAATACTTCTTCGCTGCCGGTGCGCAAATTTTTTTCAACTTCTATTATCTCCGGTATAATCTCAGCGGCCTTACGCACTTTCACTACATCGCCGACTCTAATATCTTTGCGTTTAATCTCTTCAAAATTATGAAGTCCTGCGCGTGATACCTGCGTGCCTGATAATCTCACCGGCTCGAGATTTGCCACCGGCGTTAATACTCCCGTCCGGCCTACGCTTATGTCAATGCTTAAAATTTTGCTTCGTGCGGCTTCAGGCGGATATTTATACGCAACTGCCCACCTCGGTGCATGGCTTGTAGCGCCTATTGCAGGCCATAGCGTCAAATCATCAAGCTTAACTACCGCGCCGTCCGTGACATAATCCAACTCAGCCCTTTTATCCTGCCAATTCAAAATAAAATTATTGACTTGCTCCAGTCCTATGCACTTTTGCCACACGGGCTGCACCGGCAAATTATTTTCAGCCAGCCAGCTTAACGCGTCGCTTTGACTTTTAACGCCGTGAGCTTCAGCATCTACCAGATAATATAAAAATATATCAAGCCCGCGCTCGGCTACTATATTTGCATCAAGCTGCCTTAACGTCCCTGACGCCGCATTCCTTGGATTTGCAAATAAACTTTCGCCTTTAGCCTCACGCGCTTTATTTAAATTATTAAAACTCGGCCACTTCATTAATACCTCGCCGCGAACTTCGACTAAGCCCTGAGCTTTAATTACTTTAGGCAGAGACTTTACAGCTTTTAAATTTTCAGTTATGTCCTCACCGATTTTGCCGTCGCCGCGCGTCGCCCCGCGAATAAACTTGCCGTCTTGATATATTAACGACACAGCCGCGCCGTCTATCTTCATCTCGCAAGTAAAAATATCTTTATTTATATTTAAATTTAATCTCGCGTAAAAATTTTCAAGCTCGCTTAAGCTAAACACGTTATCAAGCGACAGCATGGGCATTTTATGCGTGATTTTTTTAAATTTTGAAGATGCAGCGCCGCCGACGCGCTTAGTCGGTGAGTTAGCGTGAATTAATTCAGGATGCTTTAATTCAAGCTCTAATAACTCACGCACAAGCGCATCATATTCAAAGTCGCTTATCTCCGGCGAATCCAAATCATAATATAAATGCGCATGGCGGGCTAAAATTTCATATAGCTCGTCCATGCGCTGAACTTCATTATTATCTTTATTATCACTCTGCAAGAGCAGCGGCAGCGTAAGCTCGCCGCTTGCACCTGCATTTACATTCTCCGCCATATTTTTAAAATTTTTTAATTTTAAATTTTAGGCTTTAGGCTTCATAGTCGGGAATAAAATTACGTCTCTGATAGACTTAGCGCCGGTCAAGAACATTACAACTCTATCAATGCCGATGCCCATACCGCCGGTGGGCGGCAGGCCGGCCTCGATAGCATTAATAAAATCTTCGTCAAAATCATGAGCCTCTTCGTCGCCGGCCTCTTTCTTCTTTAATTGCTCTTCAAATCTCTCACGCTGATCTATAGGGTCGTTAAGCTCACTAAACGCATTGGCAAGCTCTTTGCCGAACATAAATAACTCAAATCTATGAGTATAGTCCGGGTTCTCAGGGTCACGCTTGGACAGCGGCGAAATTTCAACCGGATGGCCGATCAAGAACGTAGGATTAACTAATTTCTCTTCGCAGAAACTTTCGAACATTAAATTTAAAATTGCGAAGCGGCTCTCATTGCCCTTAAGCTCAACTGCAAGTCCTTTATCACGTGCGATATTACGCGCCTCTTCGTCATCTTTAATTAAATTAAAGTCAACGCCAGTATATTTTTTCACACACTCAAGCATAGTGATCTTATCAAACGGTTTGGACAAATCGACCGTCACGCCGTCGCGCTCAACTGTTAAATTATCACCGTTAATAGCCTGCGCAGCATTTCTAATCAGCTCTTCAGCTAAAGTCATCATGTCTTTATAATCAGCATACGGCCAGTACACTTCCATCATCGTAAATTCCGGATTGTGCATCGTGTCAATGCCTTCGTTTCTAAAATTGCGGCCAAGCTCGTACACGCGTCCCATCATGCCTACTACTAAACGCTTTAAATATAACTCAACTGCAATGCGCATATACATCTCAACGCTCAGTGCATTATGAAAAGTCTTAAACGGTCTTGCTGCCGCGCCGCCTGCCAATACTGAAAGTACAGGCGTCTCAACCTCAAGCGTGCCGTGGTCTTCAAGCGTCTTCCTAAACGAACTTATTATCTGCGAACGCTTTCTAAATATCTCGCGCACATCAGGATTTGCGATTAAGTCCATATAACGCTGCCGATAACGAGCCTCAGTGTCAGTCAAGCCATGCCACTTCTCAGGCAAAGGCCGTATAGCCTTGCTTAATAATTTATAGCTCTCAACTAAAATCGTGAGCTCGCCGCGCCTTGTCCTGCACGGATGGCCGATAATTCCGATCCAGTCGCCGGTATCGACCCATTTCTTAAAAAATTCATAGCTGGCAGCTCCGACAGTGTTTATATTAAAATAAAGCTGCATCCGGCCCGTCTCGTCAGCTAAATCAGCAAATGCCGCTTTGCCCTGCCGTCTAATCGTCATGAGCCGCCCAGCCGCAACTAACTTCACGTCCTCTGCTTCCTGCTCCGCCTCTAAATATTCAAATTTATTTTTAATCTCTTCAATAAAGTCCTGTCTGTCCCATTTCTCAGTCACGAACGGGTCAAAATTCTCTTCAGCTCTGAGCCTCAATAACTTATCCTTGCGCTGCCTCACGACTTCGCTCTCATTAATAATATTTTCGTCCAACAATTTTTCAGCCATTTAAAAAAATCTGCCTCCAGAAATAATTTATAATTATTAATTATAAAAAATTTTCCCCGTGCTGCAAATATTTTTAGCTATAATAAATTAATTTTAAATTTTTAAAATTAAGGCGGGATTTTATTTAAATCATGTACATATTTCAAGATAATAAAATTTTAGTTTGCAATAACAACACTATTTACTTCAACAACTTCAACGCGCCGAACGAGTTTATATTATTTAACTCAGATACTTTGCCCGCAAGCTGGCAGCATCTGCCGCAATTTATAGCCGTAAATAATAATCTAAATTTTAACACAAAAAACTTTAAATTCATAGACTTAAGGCAGGTCTGGCATGAGTTCGGATATGACGAATTTATACGCGCGGGCGGTGCAAGATTATTTGCGAACTGGCTTATTAATTCAAAATTTTGTTCGCACTGCGGCGGCAGGCTTGAGCCTAACACTCACGATACAGGCCGCCATTGCGTTAAGTGCAGTCAAAATTTTTATGCGCCGCTATCTCCGGCAATTATCGTAGCCGTTACGCATAACAATAAGCTTTTATTGGCTCACAACGCAAGCATGATTAAAGATTTATACAGCGTGCTTGCTGGCTTTGTTGAACCGGGCGAAAATTTAGAACAGGCAGTCATGCGTGAACTCAACGAAGAAGTCGGAATTAAAGTCAGAAATATAAAATACTTCGGCAGTCAGCCTTGGCCGTTTCCGCAGTCACTAATGATAGGCTTCACTGCCGAGCTTGACGAGAGCGCATATTTAAATTTAAAGCCGGACGGCCTCGAGATAAGCGACGCAGTCTGGCTCACAGCAAGCGAGATTAATGATAAATTAAATAATAATTTAATTAAGATACCTGACGGCGCAAGCATCGCAAGGCGGCTTATTAATAATTTTTTAAATAATTAATTTAAATTAATTTAAGGGCATGATGCCTAAGCCGTAGCTAATTGGCCGCTCTTTGCCCTCGGACGGGAAATTATATAATTTATTATTATGAATTAACTCGGTCGAGCCGCCGCCGTCAAGATTTAACGCATAAGCTGCATCGTAAGATAATAAAATTTCGGTTAGCTCGCTTATCGTTGCGCCTGACGAGTGCAGGCCGTTGCGGCCGTCAACAGCTATGAAGAACCAAAATCCGTCATTAGTTATTCCAACGGCAGACCTTGGATGACGCACTGATAACATCTTGCTGTCAAAGCCCTCGTTGTTAGTCACAGGCTGGCCTTCGTCTATCAGCATCGGGCCGGCCTGAATTATATTCTCCATGCTCTCCCAGTTAGAATTATCTTTATCATACTTGCCGGTCATGGCCTCGATGTCCTCAGTGTCATAGCTGTTATTATTCCAGCCTATGCAGCTTCTAACAGCGTTGGGCTGCGTGAACTGCGTGCCGTCTATCTTCAATATTCCTATGGGATAGCCCGTACGCTTCTTAGTCATAGCAAAAAATCCGGCGTTAATAGCAGCCCGCAAATTCTTATTTTTATTAGCGCTAATAATTTCAGACAGCGGCGCCAGCGTATGGCCTTTCTCAGCCGGAATGATAATCGGCGTCATGTTCCAGAACGACGGGTCAATAATTAACATAGTCCAGTACTTGGGAAGTATGTCAGTCTTGGGATTGGACAGCGACGGCAATATACGCGGCGCAAGTCCGCGCTTCTTAATCAAATTCACAAGCGCTCTGACTTGATTATAATCATCTATAATTTGCGATCTCAAAAAATATTCATACAACGGATGAATTGCCGTCATGTCATAGCCTTTGGACTTAAAAAATTTTTGAGCAGCTTCAGCCTGCTCTTTGTCATTAAAATTATCAGCATAGACCCGCCACTTGGGTATTCCAGTAAATACGCCCTCTCTATGCACAAGCAAAGTCAATCCGTTCGCCGGCGCGATATTAACATCAAGCTTAAAGCCTGCGCTCGCGCTGCGCACCCGCTCAAGCAAAGCCTTCATATCACCGTCGCTTATGGCTTGATTGCCGTTGAATTTATTATTATTCGCAATTAAATTAGGCTGCATCGTAACGGCAATGCTTATCGCGCCTTTCTCAAGCCGCGTTAAGTTATTAATATCCGTGAAATTATGCGTGAAATTAAAGTCAGAAATTATATCAGCCTCGAATGCAAGGCCAAGAGCTTGAATGCACCAGCGCAGCGCCTCACGCCTCGTGACCTTAGCCTTTACATCTTTTATATTTATATCATCCGTCACAATTCCGGTCTTTAATATAAATTCCGCCGGACTTGCCGCGAACTCAGAATTATATTCCAAGCCCCGGGCATTTAATAACGCAGCTAAAAAATCAGCCCGCGTTACAGCGCAGGCATCAGCGCTTAATATTAAGCATAATATAAAAGCATAATATATTTTAATTTTTATCTTCATTTTCATTTTTATAATAACTTAAATTCAATAATTTAATTCTATGCTCTTCCAAGTCCAAGACTTTAATCTTCCAGTCCTTATAATCAAATACGTCGCCCTCTTTAGGGAAACTTCCAGATAATAATAACACAAGGCCGCCGATGCTCTCAACCGTCAGCTCCTCGTCCTCGGGCGCAAATTCATAATTTAAGCTCTCGCTCAAGTCCTCAAGGCTCGTACCGCCCTGCACTAAATACGTCCCGTCATCGAGTTTCTGAATATCAGGTGTCTCTTGATCATACTCATCCTGAATCTCGCCTACTATCTGCTCTAATATATCCTCCATCGTGACAAGGCCGGCCACTGCTCCATACTCGTCAACTACTATCGCAATATGAATATGTTCGCGGCGCATCGCCTCCAACAATTCAGCCGTTCTAATCGTCTCAGGCACAAATATAGGCTTGCGCAGCAAACTTCTTATCTCGCAGTCAAGCTCAGAATTTACCAAAAACTTCAACGTATCCTTCACATATAAAATTCCTACTATATTATCCGGACTTTCTTCATAGACCGGAATGCGCGAATGGCCGTGCTCCATAAATAATTTCACAGCATCGTTCAAACTATCGCTTGCATCTAACATTAACATATCCATTCTGGGTATCATGATTTCATGAACGCGCGTCTCATCGAAATCTATTATCCCGTCGATCATGCGCCGCTCCGACGCTTCTAATGCGCCGCTCTCTTCACCGATCTTCACAACCTGCTCTATCTCATCGCGCGTGACAAATACTCTCTGAGTCTCCAAATTTAAATGCAGCAATACGCCTAAAAATACAACGCATTTCTTCATCAGCCATGCGAACGGCGCGATTAAAAACGCTAACAGCCTTAACACCGGCGCAGTGAAAATTAAAACATTATCCGAATATACCATGGCCGCGCTCTTCGGCAAAATCTCACCGAATATTACTATCAATACAGTCATGACCGGCACGACAAATATCAAAGCTCCTGCGCCGAATAAACGCATCGCAATTTCAGACGCCAACGCGCTCGCCGCGATATTAACTATATTATTTGAGATTAAGCATACAGTTAAAGCTTCCTGCACATCATTTATCAGCCATTGCAGCGTTGAATTTATAAACGGCTTCTTGTCCTGCAGCAGCATCAAACGCCCCTTGCCCGTCACCGTTATAGACGTCTCCGACGCACTGAAAAATGCCGATAATAAAAATAACGCTATAAACCAGAGCGCATCCTCGAACATAAGCGATAAAGTATAATTATTATCCATTTTAAATTTATATTTAATTGCTTAATGCCTTAAGCAAATTATCTTTAATCTCATCCTGACGCTGCCACATCAAGCGCTGCCGCTCTTCCGTGTCGTGATCCCAGCCCAGCAAGTGCAGCAGCGAGTGCGCGAGCATTAATAACAATGCCTCGTGATTTTCAAGCTCTAAATGCATTTCAAAAGTTTTTTGCGGACAGATAATTATATCGCCGAGCATCAGCGGCAAGCCCTGCGGCGCATCTATCTTCAATTTGCCATTAAATAACTCAAACATAGGGAACGATAAAACATCAGTGGCCTCGTCACACTGCCTGTAATTTTTATTTATATTTTTTATCTCATCTAACCCGACTATCGACAGCGAGATATATATCTCATCATAGCCCTGCAGCTCTTTATTTAAATCTAAAATTTCTTGAGCTAAGACTTGCTCAAGCTTTGCTTTATTATTAACTAAAAAATCTTGACCGGCAGGACTGTCGCCCTCGTCCGAGTCATCTACGTTCAGGATTACACGCATAAATAAAATTTACCCCCAAAAATTTTTTATAATTATTTTTTCTCGATTTTCTTAACGCTTCTCGTGTGATACATAGATAATAAGGCCGTGAGCAGCGAGTTTTTAATCTGCGTTAAATCTCTCTGCGTTAAATTCACTTCGTCAAACTGGCCTTCGTTTATCTTGGAATTTATGACCTGACTTATAATCTGCTGCAAGGCCAATATATACTGGCTCTTGCCCTTGTTCTTAGCATTAGCGTCATACTCCGACGGTCTGCGGCCTAAATTTGCGCTGCGCACCGCTGCCTCGACCGAGTCTATTATCATTAATAACGCCGTCTCCTTAGTCTGAGGCTTCGGCCCGGGATAGCAAAAATCAGCCCAGTTAATTACCTCGCCCGGTTTGGCCTGAGCGCAGGCTTTATTATAAAAATATCTAACGCAAGTCGTGCCGTGATGTTCAGCTATAAAATCCTGAATACGCCTTGGCAGCTTCGCCTCACGCGCTGACTCGAGGCCGTCCTTTATGTGCCATATTATACTTAAGGCTGATAATTTAGGCGACATCGCGTCATGAGTGTTAATTCCGCCGCCCTGATTTTCAACGAAATACTGCGGCTTGCGCATCTTGCCAATGTCATGATAATATGCGCCGGTCTTCATTAGATTTACGTCAAGGCCAAGCTCCGGCGCGACTGCCTCAGCAAGTGACGCTATAGTCAAGCAATGCTGATAAGTCCCGGGCGCTTCACGCTGCATCTGCCTTAATAACGGACTTGACGGATGGCTTAATTCTCTAAGCTGCAGCACGCTTAACACGTCAATATAATTCTCGATTAGCGGCAATATAAATACAACGCTCATGCAGCCTGCAACTTCAACAAGCGCAAATATAACACATTCGTTAAACAGCGAGCTGCTGTCCATGTTAAATTCAAAATCTATATTCGGCATGATGCCCTGAAGCCATAGTATAAACAGCCTCGTAAGCGTCATGATAAATATAAATATTAAAAATCGCTTGCCGATATGCGTACGCGATTCAAGGCGCGTGAACAGATAAAATCCCAAAGTCGAGGCTATAACTGAACTCGACAAGATTAAAATTAAGTCATTGACTGCAAGACCCATTATAATAAACGAAGCCGATGCAGCCGATGCCAACGCAATAGTGAACGCAAATTCGCCCGATGTGCAGAGATACGCAAGCAATACAGCCGGAGCTATGCCAGCGCCTGCAAGTTTTAAAGACCGCGCTGCGACAGTCTCCAACAGCCACGCAGCGATAATTATCAACACTACGCAGCGCTGCGACGGCCTGTTATCTTTAATCTCTTTAAACGGGATATTAAGCCATAACGGCAGCAAGACTGCAAGCATTATAACTATGCTTAGCTGCGTTACGGGGAACACGTCCTCGGTGTAGCCCTGAAGCCTCAATAAATTTGCCGTCTGATTAGTTACGATTTCGTCACGGGCGATAATAACATCTCCGATTTCAAATCGCCGTTCTATGGCCGGAATGTCGTTGACTGCGGCCTCACGCGCTTTAGCTGTTAAATCTGCGTCAGCACTGAAATTTAAATTGCCTAAGCGCGACAAAATCTGATAAATAAAATTCGCGTCGTTCGCGGGCAGCTCAAGCTTGTTAATCTCCTGCCATAACAAAGCCGTCTCAGCCGCTGAGTTAGAGCTTGATATATTTTCGGTCTCTAGCCGGTCGATATACGCGCTGCCGACTTGCGCCGTGAGATTCAAAATTCTAAATCTGTCAGCTGCGCTCAAATTCGCAATGGCCTTAACTAACGCTTCGGGCAAATACGCAGGATAGGGCTTATGAGCTTGTGACAGCGACCCGCGCAGCGAACTTAATTCTTCAAGCCGACGCCTTAATCTCGACTTAGCCGCCATGTCGCGCACTGTCACGCTCACGACCCGCTCACGCGCTAAAGTCTTTAACGTCTCAGTTGCAGTCTTGTCATCATAGCGCATGGGCGATATGGCTCGGTAAGTCTCAGGCGCAGGCTTGCCGACTTTAAACGCCTCGCCCTTCTGACCTAAGAACACCCATTGCAGCCAGACAAGCGCACACCCCGCAAGTGCCAGCGCAAACACCGGCGCAAAGTATGCGCTTACATATTTTAAAATATTATTAAAATTATTATTTTGCCCCTGAAATATTTTGTTCATAGCGTTCATAGGCCTGCACGATTTTCTGCACTATCTCATGCCTAACTACGTCGGCATCGCTCAAATCAAAGAAGCCTATACCCTTTATTCCCCGTAATATACTGCGCACGCTCAAAAGTCCCGACGGCGAGCCTTTAGGCAAATCAGTCTGCGTCATGTCGCCCGTCACAACAGCCTTAGACCCAAAGCCCAAGCGCGTTAAAAACATCTTCATTTGCTGGGGCGTCGTATTCTGCGCCTCGTCTAATATAATAAAGCTCTCGTTTAAAGTCCGGCCGCGCATGTACGCCAGCGGCACTATCTCGATAACGCCCTTATCAGCGTAGCGCAAAAATCTCTCAGGCGATAATAAATCATAAAACGCATCGTAAAGCGGCCTTACGTACGGCTCGATTTTCTCGCGCAAGTCGCCGGGTAAATAGCCTAAGCTTTCTCCGGCCTCGACTGCAGGCCGCACTAACACAACGCGGTTTACTTTACCGGCCTTTAACATCGAGACTGCCTCACACACAGCTAAATACGTCTTGCCAGTTCCAGCTGGGCCAGCTGCAAATAAAATATCGTTATCACGGATTGCCTTAATATACGCCCGTTGACCGGCAGTCTTAGCGCGTATCGGCTTGCCTCTTGCAGTCGTGCAGATTATCTCAGAGTATAACGCGTTTAAATTTAAATCATTGCCGTTAGCCAGCGCATCCATAGACCGCCGCGTGTCAACTGCCGTGATCTCATAGCCTTTCTCAGCTGCAAGCGCAAGCTCACGCAGTAATTTCACAGCTGTACTTACAGCCTGATTATCAGGCCCGTCAACGCGCAGTATATTATCATGCACTGTAAGCTCAACATGATAACGCGTCTCCACGGCCTTTAAGTTCTCGTCGTTCTGGCCGAGGAGACGCGCCATTGATTCTATATTATGCAGGGTAAGCTGCTCCATCAACTAATTCCTGAAGTCCTACGTCTCTCTTAGTCTTCTTTGCGTATTTAGCAGGCAGGAAATCTTTTGCGACCTGCGGGAACATAATCCAAGTCAAAGCGTCCTCGGGCTGTAAGCTCCAAGCCGCGCAGTCTTTGCGAGCCTGTTCCATCTCAGGCGCAATCTTCTCACCCGGGCGGCAGGTTATCGGCTCTTCGTTGCCGATTGCAAGCTTCTGCACTTCCGGATCAACATCTGCCGGCGGCTTGCCGTAGTAGCCCAAGAAGTACTGTCTAATTTCCTTCGGGAAACTCTTCCAGCGACCGCGTAACACATTCACTGTCGCCTGCGTGCCGACCATCTGACTTGACGGCGTGACAAGCGGCGGATAGCCCATCGCCTTACGCACTACCGGCACTTCGTTTAACACGTCTTCAAGCTTGTCTATTGCGTTCATCTCTTTGAGCTGGTTGACCATGTTAGAATACATGCCGCCCGGTATCTGGTAGCGCAGAATATTAATATTAACTCCGGCCATCTCAGGCAATAATTTTTTGTATTTCTCGCGGACTTTCTTGAAGTGTTCGCACACGGGCAATAATTTCTCGATGTCAATTCCGGTGTCATATTCGCTGTCGGCAAGCGCAGCTACCATTGATTCAGTCGGCGGCTGGCTTGTGCCTAACGCGAACGGCGATATTGCCGTGTCGATTATCTCAGCGCCGGCCGCAATGCCCGCAAAGTACGTCATGCTCGCAAGGCCTGTTGTGTAATGGCTGTGAAGTTCGATAGGCACGTTGGTCTTTTGCTTGATAGCTACGACTAATTTCGCGCAGTCAATGGGATTTAACAATCCGGCCATGTCCTTTATAGCAATAGAATCAGCGCCCATCTGCGTCATCTTCTCGGCCATGTCGGCAAAGCTCTCCAGCGTGTGAACCGGCGACAGCGTATAGCTTATGCACAGCTGCAAGTGCGCCTTCTCACGCTTGACCTGATCGGCTGCAACTTCAACATTTCTTAAGTCATTAAGCGCATCAAAGCATCTGATTATATCTATTCCGTTGCCGACCGCCCGCTTGACAAACTCACGCACGGTATCATCTGCATAATGTCTATAGCCGACTAAATTCTGGCCGCGCAAAAGCATCTGCAGCTTCGCTTTCTTAATTCTCTTGCGTATAAGTCTTAATCTTTCCCATGGGTCTTCGTTTAAAAATCTCATGCAGCTGTCGAACGTCGCACCGCCCCACATCTCAAGCGCCCAGTACCCCGCCTCGTCCATCTTGTCAAGTATAGGCAGCATGTCCTCAGTGGCCATACGCGTCGCTATCAAAGACTGATGCGCATCCCGTAACGCCGTCTCCGTTATCCTAACTTTTGGCATAAAATCTTTTTCTCCTTTAACTAAGCTTTTAATAAAATAAATTTAAAATTAAAATTTTTAAATTAATTTAATTTAAATTGAGAATTATTATACGATATTATGTTTGTAAAATTTAAATTTAAGGCGTGAATAATTAGAATGGGAATTTTTAAAAGAGCATTTAAGGATACGCTGCCGGTCTTGACCGGTTACTTAGTGTTAGGCTTGGGCTTCGGGATTTTATTAAATTCTAAAGGCTATAACGCGCTATGGGCATTTATCATGAGCGTGGTAATTTACTCGGGCACGGCGCAGTTCGTGTTCATAACTTTTTTGACCAGCGGCGCGAGCCTCGCTGAAGTCGCAATTACTTCAACAGTGATGGGCGCGCGGCATTTATTCTATGGCATATCGATGCTTGAACGCTATAATAAAATTCTAAATAAATTAAAAAAAATTTACATGATACATGCACTGACCGACGAGACCTACGCGCTTGTCTCAAGCGCAGATGCAAATCTCAACGAGCAATATTATTTTTACGTGTCGCTTTTAGATCATTCTTACTGGGTCGCAGGCTCTGTATTAGGCGCGTTACTCGGCGCATTCATTCCGTTTAATACTAAAGGCGTGGACTTCTCACTCACTGCATTATTTATAACTATCTGCACTGAGCAATGGCTTGATAATAAAAATAAAATCTCAAATCATTTATCAGCCTTGACCGGCTTTGCCGCAAGCTTAATTTGCTTAGCTGCATTCGGCCGCAAAAATTTTTTGATACCGGCCATGATTGCGATAATTATAATTTTATTTTTGCTTAGGTCTAAACTCAGCGAGGCAAATTAACATGAGCGATAAATATTTTATGTTAATGATTTTAGTCTGCGCCGCAGCGACGTTTTTATTAAGAGCTTTGCCGTTCATAGCGTTCAGCAAGCGAACACCGGAGTTTATAACTTATCTTGGCCGCGTGCTGCCCTGCGCCGTAATG
The DNA here is from genome assembly GCA_017470785.1 of Synergistaceae bacterium. Lineage (GTDB taxonomy): Bacteria > Synergistota > Synergistia > Synergistales > Aminobacteriaceae > JAFUXM01. The sequence goes on along the minus strand of JAFUXM010000043.1, from coordinate 44,539 downwards.
GCAATGCTGGTTGTATATTGCCTTAAAGACGCTGAATTATTTAACAGGCCTTACGCACTGCCTGAGTTAATCTCGTGCTTAGTTGTGATAATTTTACATGTCTGGAAGCGCAGTACTTTATTAAGCATTGTAATCGGCACAGCTTGCTATATGCTTATAGTGCAGAATTTAATTTAAAATTTAAGCCGGGCAAATCACCCGGCTTTTTTAAATAATTAATTAATTAAAATATTACGCTTGAACGTTAAGACCTGCGCCTACGCCCATTCCTGCCAAGAGCTGCTCCATTGAAGCCTCTTGAAGGTCCATGACGTTCTTGAGCATCGAGACCTGCGCCTGAGTCTGCACTTTGGCCTGCGCCATGTCCATCGAGTACTGCGCTATACTCGCACTGATACCGTCCATTATAATATTCGCCTCCTTTACAAAAATTACAAAAATTCTGAATATTAAAATATAATTATAAAATAAATTTAAAATTTTTATAAATTACAAGGGGCTGTTTATTATCATGTTTGAAATTGAAATAAATATAAAAAATATAAATAAAATTATGAGAGCCATACCGGGCATGGATACTTTGCTGTTTAAGGACTGGATTAAAGATTATTGGATTAAAGCGATTGGCCGCGAACCCGTGAAAGAAATTTTAAATCAGGAACTCGCTGCGTTAAGGCATGATATTTTAAATAATGATTTAGATTTAGATAATATAAATATAGAAGAAGAATTAAAATCGCGCTGCATAAAGAAATTTGAGCGGGCAGCCCGTAAGAATTTACGCAGGGTCATTAACGCCACCGGAGTTGTAATCCATACAAACCTTGGCCGTTCTTTAATTGCTCAGGAAGCGATCGACGCGATGGCTCAAGCGGCTGATAGTTACTCTAATCTTGAGTATGACATAGACAGCGGCACTCGCGGGCAGCGCAACTCGTTAATCGAAAATTTATTGTGCAGCATGACCGGCGCTGAGGCCGCGTTAGTCGTGAATAATAATGCCGGCGCAGTTTTATTATGCTTGAGCGCATTAGCTAAAAATTCTGACGTGATAGTGTCGCGCGGCGAGCTGGTCGAGATAGGCGGCTCATTCAGAGTGCCGGATATAATGGCCATGGGCGGCGCTGTGTTAAAAGAGGTCGGCACAACGAACCGCACGCATTTATTTGATTATGAAAACGCAATTAATGAGAACACTAAAATTATATTGAAAGTTCATCCGTCGAATTTCAGGATAGAGGGCTTTGTGACGATGCCGGAGCGTTCGGAGCTTGCCGAGCTTGCACATAAAAATAATTTAATATTTATGGAAGATGCGGGCAGCGGCCTGTTAGTCCCGGGCGAGACGCTGAATTTAGTCGGCGAGACGAGCGTTAAAGAATGTCTAAATCAGGGCGTTGATTTAATTACGTTCTCGGGCGATAAGATGCTTGGCGGCCCGCAGATAGGCGTTATCGCAGGCAAGAAAGACGTTATAGCAAAGCTCCGCAAGTTCCCGATGCTAAGAGCCTTACGGGTTGATAAGTCAACGTTCGCGGCTTTCGAGGCGACGTTAAGAATTTACATGCGCGGCGAACTCGATAAAATCCCGACGCTGGAGATGATACGGCGTGATAAAAATTTACTGCGTGAGCAGGCCGATAATTTAGCTGCAAAAATTTCAGAGCGAATTAATAATAAAGCTCGGGTTGCAGTCGTTGAAACTAATGATGCTGTGGGCGGCGGATCGTATCCTGAGCGGCCTTTGATAGGCTGGGGCGTTGCAGTCAGCTGCGATGCAAGCGTCGCAGACGTTAAACTCAGCGCAGGCAGCTTGCTAAATTTAATGCGTGAGAATACAACGCCGATTATCTGCGGCGCTCATGAGAACGCATTGATAATTCACGTTAGAACTTTGTTAGATAATGATATTAATGTGATAGCTAATAGACTTGAGGAGATTTTTATTGGTAATGAATAATAGTGAAAATAATAGTAATGAAAATAATTCGCGTGAAATCTCGTTGGTGTTAGGCACAGCCGGCCATATAGACCACGGCAAGACGACTTTGATAGCTGCCTTGACGGGCATAGACGCGTCTAAACTTGATAGATTGTCAGAAGAGAAGAAGCGCGGCATCACGATTGAGTTAGGCTTTGCGCCGCTTGAGCTTGATGATGGGCGGGTCGTGAGCGTAATAGACGTGCCGGGTCATGAGAAATTTATTAGGCAGATGGTCGCCGGTGCCTCTGGAATAGACGCGGCGTTGTTAGTCATAGCAGCTGACGAAAGCGTCATGCCTCAGACCCGCGAGCATTTAGCGATAATGGAGCTGTTAGGCGTTCATGAAGGCTTAATAGCTGTCACTAAAATAGATAGAATTAAAGACGAGCCGGAATTATTAGAGCTTGCAATAGAAGATATAAAAGATTTTGTGAAAGGTACGTTTCTTGAAGGCAAGCCGGTTGTGCCGGTATCTGGAGTGACGGGCGAGAATTTAGATTTATTGCGTAAGGAAATTGCAAGCTTGATTGACAGGGTGAAGCCGAGGCCGCGCGGCGGCGCATTATTCTTACCGGTTGACAGGTCGTTTCCGATTTCGGGCTTCGGCACTGTCATAACCGGAACGGCTTATCACGGCATCGCTAATACCGGCGACGAGATAGATATATTGCCGTCGGGACTTAAGGGCAAGATCAGGACGCTGCAGGTTCACGGCAAGCCGGTAAGTCAAGCCTGCGCAGGCCAGCGCGTCGCAGCTAACTTAGCTAATATCTCAGTAGATGATTTGAAGCGCGGCGATGTAATTTGCTCTCACGGTGTTTACGCTAAGACATCTTGCTTTGACGCGATAATAACTTTATTAAATAATACAGAGCAGCCGTTAAGGCACTGGCAGCGCGTTCACGTCTGCATCGGCACGAGTGAAGTGTTAGCGCATGTCTCGCTGTTAAATTCAAAGCAAGTCGCTAAAGGCCAGCAAGCTCCGGCGCAGTTAGTTCTCGAAGAGCCGATTGTCTGCGCGTATAATCAGAAATTTATCTTGAGATTTTACAGCCCGTTGATAACTATCGGCGGCGGCACTGTTATATATCCGTATTCGCACAAGCCCCGGGGCATGAAGGCACGGCTTAAGACTTTAGGCCGCATTGAAGCTTTACGCAACGCAAACAGTGCAAGCAAGCGGCTTGAAAGTTTAATTTTAGATTTGGGCGAGCTTGACGTTAAGGCTGCAGCGATTAACACGCAGGAAACTCAAAGCAATTTAATTAATATAGCTGCAAATTTAATCAAGCAAAATAAATTTATAGAGCTTAAGGGTGATATAGATATTTATATTTCGCACGAGAGATATAAAGAGTTATGCGAAGTTTTATTAAATTTAATCAAGCAATATCACAAGGATTTTCCGGCTGAGGCAGGTATGCCGGTTAATAATGCGCTTAAGCTTAACGAGTTTGCAAGCTCTAAAATTTTAAAGTCGCTAATTAACTTAATGCAGGCGAATAAATTATTAGAGCTTGAAGACAATAAATTACGGCTGCCGGACTTTAAGGCATCGAGTTCTGACAGCTTTGAAAAGCAGGCGGCAGCGCTGAAAGATTTTTGCAATAAACGCGCGTGGCAGCTCGCGACGCTTGACGAGGCCAGAGCGAATTTAAATTTAAATAATATAAAAGAATTTAATAATTTAATACAAGCTCTCAAAAATTCCAAGGGCATAGCCATACTTGAGGGCAATTATATTTTGACGCGGGAACTTGAGGACAAGACGCTTGAGATTTTGCGGAGCTTGAGCGGCGATAATGGCGTTACGCTTGCAGCTGCCCGCGATGCTACCGGCACGAGCCGCAAATTTATTTTGCCCATACTTGAATACTTTGACTCCAAAGGCCTGACGAGACGGGTCGGCGACGCAAGGATTATTAAATAATTTTATTAAACGCGGCCATCAAGACTATAATAATAAAAAAATCGCTTGCTCCAAAATTTTCAGCAAGCGCATTTTTTATTTATAATTTATAAAATTTTTAAAATTAAATTAATTCACCGTGCAGGCACCACGACTCGGCATCAGTTATCTTAACATTCACAAAATTTCCAATCAAATCTTTATTGCCTTTTCCGTCAAATATCACAACTTTGTCTGTACCAGTCCTGCCCTGCAATAAAGTCTTGCTTTCATTTTGCTTAGGCGCAAGGCCGTCAGCTAAAATTCTATACTCTCGATTAATTAAATCTTTATTAATGCTTAAAGTAATTTCATCCTGTAAAGTATTTAACCGCGTCAATCTCTCAAGCCTCAGCTCCTGCGGCAATGCGCCGGACATTACAGCCGCCGGTGTTCCCTCACGTTCTGAATAAGCCGCGCTGTGCACCATGTCAAATTTAACTTCCCGCAATATGCTTAAAGAATCTTCAAAGTCCTGTTCAGTCTCGGACGGGAAGCCGACGATTAAATCAGTCGTTAGGCCAAGCTCAGGCAATAAACTTCTAATCATGCTGACTTTTTCAAGATACTCAGCTCGGGTATATTTACGGTTCATTAATTTTAAAATCCTGTCTGAACCGTTTTGCACCGGAAGATTTAACGACGGGCAAATTTTAGGCTCGCTTGCCATCACCTCTGCAATCTCACGCGTGAAGTCCTGCGGCAATGACGTTACAAATCTAATCAAGTCAAGCCCATCGACCTCAACAACTTGCCTTAATAATCCGGCAAAATTTATATCGCCTAAATCTTTGCCGTAGCTATTAACGTTCTGACCAAGTAAAGTTACCTCACGCACTCCGTCCTGAACTAAAATTTTTATCTCGTTTAATATATCTTCGGGCTTGCGGGATAAAAATCTGCCGCGGACGTACGGCACTATGCAATACGTACAGAAATTATCGCAGCCGTGCGCAATAGTCACATACGCCTTATATTTATTGTCGCGCCGTATAGTCACCTCGTCCAAGTCAAAAAACTCTCTGGGATTATCGTCAAGCAAATTAATTTTTAAATTATTATTTAACATGACTTTTTCAAGCGCGTCAGGCAATAAGCCTATATGCCGCGGCCCTGATACAAGCTTAACCCAGTTAAAGCGCGTCAATGCCTTTTTGCCTAAGCTCTGAGCGATGCAGCCGGTCAACGCCAGCACCGGCCGCTTTTTAAATTTCTCGTAACGCCCCAGCTCGCTCCAAACTTTCTGCTCGGCCTTCGCCCTCACGCTGCAGCCCGTTATAATAATTAAATCAGCCTCTTCTTCACGCTCCGGCGCAATCTCATTCCAACCCTTTAATAACAAAGCATTTTTAACTTTATCGCTGTCATAGACGTTCATTTGGCAGCCGTAAACTTTCATGCAAAAATTAAACATATTAATTATTTTTAAAATTTTTAAATCTTAAATTAAACTTTATCGCTGTCATAGACATTCATCCCGCTGGGAAGCCGGCTATGCCGGTGGCAGCCATAGACTTTCATGCAAAAATTAATAGGCTGCGCCTGATTTATATTACTCATCAGCTGATTTAATAATTTCAAAGTCCTCGGCGAAGCGATTAAATATCTCGTCGACAAATCTTAAATAAAAGTCATTTTCAAACAGCTCTTTAATTTTTTCAGGCTCGACAGCATCTTTCAAACGCTCGTCGCTTAATAACATATCTAAGAAGCTTACGCGAGCCTGACACTGCGCAGTCTTCATTGCGTTCTCTTGAACTATCGCATATGCTGCCTCACGCGAGAAATTAAGCTCATCAAGTAAAAACGTTAAAACGCGCTGGCTGTAAACAAGTCCGCCGGTGATATTTAAATCAGACTTAACCCGATTTTCATCTACGCTCAAGCCTTTTAAAATTTTCGTCAGGCTACGGAGCATGAACGCCGCGATATTAAACGCATCAGGCCATATCACGCGCTCAGTCGACGAATGGCTTATGTCGCGCTCGTGCCATAGAGCTATGTTCTCCATGCCGGTCAAAGCATAGCCGCGCAGCAGCCTTGCCATGCCGCAAATTCTTTCACACTTAATGGGGTTGCGCTTATGAGGCATCGCACTCGAGCCTTTCTGACCAACTCCAAACGGTTCAAAAGCCTCTTGAACTTCAGTGCGCTGCAAGTGCCGTATCTCAAGCGCAATGCGTTCAAGCGTCCCGCCTAATATAGCCAGCGCATTTAATATTTCAGCATGTCTGTCGCGCTGCAAAATCTGATTAGAGACTTTAGCAGGCGTTAAATTCAACAGCCCGCATACTTTGACTTCAAGCTCGGGCGAACTCATCGCGTAAGTGCCGACCGCACCGGAAATTTTTCCTACTGAAACATGATCTTTCGCAAGCTCTAAACGCTCTTGATCACGCTTTAACTCAGAATGCCAATTCAAAAATTTTAATCCCATTGACATCGGCTCGGCGTGAATGCCGTGAGTGCGGCCTATGCAGGGCAAGTGCTGATATTTTTTAGCAAGCTTTAATATTTCTATATCTAAATTTTTCAGCGCGTCTAAAATTATTATTAACGAGTCGCGCAGCATCATAGAGCTTGCCGTGTCCAATATATCGCTTGACGTCATGCCTAAATGCAAATATTTGCCGCTCGCTCCTACATTCTCAGCCACTGCACTTACAAACGCTACGACATCATGCTGCGTCTTCTTCTCGATTTCCTGCACTCTCTCGACCGTGAAGGCTGCCTTGGCTAATATATCTTCAAGCGCATCTTTGGGAATGCGGCCAAGCTCGCACCATGCTTTCGCAACTGCAAGCTCAACGTCAAGCATAATCTTTAATCTATTCTCTTCGTCCCAGAGCGCAGCAATGTCCTTCTCGCTGTATCTCGCGATCATCTCTCACATCTCCTGTCTTAAATTTTTATACTTTTATTAATCTCAAGAACTCGTGATTGTCTTTAGTCTTTTTAATTCTATCAACGATTAAATTTAATGCGCTGGCGGGATCCATAGCGGCTAAACGTTTGCGCAGCACCCAGAGCCTCGATAAATCTTCGGCATCGATTAATAAATCCTCGCGTCTCGTACCCGAACGAATAATATCTATTGCCGGGAAAATCCGCTGTTCCGACAGCTGGCGTGACAAGTGCAGCTCCATATTGCCCGTGCCTTTAAACTCTTCGTATATGACATCGTCCATACGGCTGCCTGTTTCGACTAAGGCCGTGCCGATTATAGTCAAGCTGCCGCCCTCTTCGAAATTTCTTGCCGCGCCGAAAAATCTCTTGGGAAAATAAAGTCCGGACGGATCAAGACCGCCGGTTAAAGTTCTGCCCGACGGCGGCACTGTTAAGTTCGACGCTCGGGCAAGCCGCGTTATCGAGTCTAATAATATAACTACATCGCGCTTTGCCTCAACAAGCCTTTTAGCTTTCTCAAGCGCAAGATTTGCAACGCGTATATGCTCGTCAGCAGGGCGGTCAAACGTCGACGCTATCACTTCGCCCTCTATCGACCGCGATATATCCGTCACTTCTTCAGGCCGCTCGTCTATTAATAAAGCCATTAATATAATGTCCTGCGAACTCTCTGCAATCGCACGGGCGATATTCTTAAGCAGCGTAGTCTTACCGGCCTTCGGCGGCGATACTATCAATGCCCTTTGGCCAAGGCCAATCGGCGCGAACATATCGACCAAACGCGTCGACAAATCGCGTGAGGCTGAATCTAAATCTATGCGCTTATTCGGGAATATCGGCGTTAAATTTGCAAATAACGGCCTGCGCCTTGACTCTTCAGGGTCAGAGAAATTTACGGTCTCAACGCGCAATAAAGCTTCATAATGCTCCTGCGGCTCACGCGGCGGCCTTATCAATCCCCATACAACATCGCCGTTACGCAAGCCAAAGCGTCTAATCTGCGAGGCCGATAAATAAACGTCGCTGTCCGTCGGCAGCATACCCTTCGGCCTTAAAAATCCAAAGCCGCCGCTCTCGGGCAATATCTCAAGCGTGCCGCCGCCGAACCTATAGCCCATGCTCTCGGCCTGCGCCTTTAATATCGCGAATATCAAATCATCTTTGCGTAAATTAAAATAATTTGCTACTCCAAAATCTTTAGCAAGGGATTTTAACTCGCTCGAATTCTGCTCACCTAAATACGAGTAAGTATATTTAGGCTTGGGATGCGATATAAATTCCCGCGGCGCGTATCTATTATTATTATCTTGAACTTGCGAAATTTGCGAAACTTGCGGCTCTGCAATTTCTCTATTTTCTTTAATATCTTTAATATCTTTATTTAATAAATTTTCTTCGCTGATTTTATTCTGCTCTGGCTCAGGCGTTTTTAAAGAATTTAAAGATTTTATGTCGATCTCGATGACTGGTTCAATACTGCTTTTGAGAAGTTCAAGCTGATTGTTGCTGTCTATTACTAAATCCGGCGCGTCCTCGTTGATGATCTTTATGATTTTCTCTGCTCTCGCTATCATGGGCGGCTGACGCCCCAGTGCTTAAAATTAAAATTTACCATTTAAAATATCACCTCATAAAATAATTAATTAATAAATCTCAAAATGGAATTTAGGCATGGCCGTGCGCTGAGTTTCCGGCTGCACAGCTACCGAGTAAGAGCCTTTAGGCAAAGGCGAGCCGTCCTCTTTCAATAAACAAAAAATTCTCGTGCCATACGGAGCAGTGAGCGTGTAGCTTTCAGCCTGAACTCGTTTTGAATCATGATCCCATATAACTCGAACCGGCAAGTCGTTCTCTAATCTTGAATAATCAAAACGCATACATACCTGCCTTGTGCCGTACTCGAAACGTGAAATCGTGCCGGCCAAAAACTGATGGTCTTCGAAATCAATGCTTATAGAGACATTGGACATCATAAAGCTCTGTTTGGGATTGACGCTGCTCCGTTCAACTGCCCAGAAAATTAAGGCAATCAGCCCGAGCGTAAATAATATTAATAGAAGTATAAACAGCGATCTATTCTTCACAGCTTGAAATAAAATAAAATAATTTTAAATCTAATCTAAAACGGGAGCAGAAAAATTTTTAAGCTTTACGCTCCCGTTTTTAAATTTTTAATTTTTTTTAATTCATTTTATTGATTAAGCTCAGCATCTCGGGGCTTAATGACTTATGTTCGCTCCAAGCGCGCTCGAGATCGCTTAATACAAGCTTATGATTAATATTGCCGACCATCACGCCGCTCTTGCCGATTAAAAGCGACTCAGTTGCGAATGCGCCCATTCTTGTTGCTAAGACAACGTCAAACGAAGTCGGGTGGCCGCCGCGCTGAATATATCCCAAGACTGTGACGCGGGCATCGTAACCGCCGGCATCCTGCAGTTTGTTGCGCATCTCAGTTGCGGACATAACGCCCTCAGCCAAGATAATTAACGTATGATTTTTGCCCTCATCGTAAGAGCGTTTTAACAGCTTGCTCAAGTTTCCGATACTTAACGGCAGCTCCGGTACGACTGCGTACTCAGCGCCGGACGCTACGGCAGTCTCAAGAGCTAAGAAGCCCGCGTTGCGCCCCATGACCTCAACTATAAATAATCTGTCATGGCTCGACGCAGTGTCTCTAACGCGCATGATAGCATCAAGCGCAGTATTAACAGCTGTATCAAAGCCTATGGTCTCGTCAGTGCCGGTTACGTCGTTGTCGATAGTGCCGGGTATGCCTATGGTCGGGAAGCCCATGTCATGCAGAGCCTTTGCTCCGTGAAACGAGCCGTCTCCGCCTATAACTACAAGGCCGTCGATACCGGCCTCGCTGATCTTTTTAAGTGCGAGTTCGCGCCCCTCGACTGTCTTGAAGCGTTCGCTTCTTGCAGTACGCAGGATTGTTCCGCCTCTGTGAATAATCCCGCCTACTGCCGGCCGGTCAAGCTTCACAAAATCGCCCTCGATTAACCCCTCGTATCCTCGCATGACGCCTATACATTCAATATCATTAAACATACATGTACGGGCAACGGCTCGTACAGCGGCGTTCATCCCTGGCGAATCACCGCCGCTGGTCAATACGGCAATACGGTTCATAAAACCTCTCTCCTTTTCTGTGAGTTTATATCAAGAATTTTTTAATTTTAAAATTTTTTATTGCGCCTGCAGCTGGTTAATTCTTGCGTTGACCTCGCTGAGTTCTTTATTCAATGCATCAAGTTTGCTCTGCAGCTCTTGCTTGTCTTTATTTACTTTATCGACGCGCTTTAACAGTCTGTCTATTTCAAGTCTGTTAGCTGCCTTGCCGGAGTTTAATCTTTCCGGCTTGTCTTTAGTAATGTCCCAGATCCAAGTTACGTCGCCCGTACGTGATATAGCATGGCTGATAGCACCGTCTAAAATTAATCTTATTTGCTTGACGCCCTTCAATAAATCTGCGCCGGTCTGCGGGTCGTATCTTGGAAAGTAAACCATTCCGTCGCGCTGGCCGCTTATCTTGAAATTAAATCTGTGATCATAGTCAGACGGCGTATATTTTTTCTTGCCGATTAAGAGCGTGATGTGCCTATCGAACGGCTGAGCGTACATCGGCACGCCTATGACGTTAAAGTCTATGTGAAATGCGATTGACTCGTTTAAATTTAAAGTCTTAAACAAAGTATATTTATAATTTTCGAGTTCGTCGGCAGTCCACATGTTCTTCTCGGCTTCGGCATTAACAAGAGCTTCAACGTATTCAGCCGCGTAATAAGTCGCTTTTAAATCTACACGCTGGTCGCCGTCTCGGTCGGCAAAATGATTTTCATGAACCCATTTGCGCATCGCGGGCGTATCTTTTGCAGTCCTTGCTGCGCCGCCCTGACTTTCAGCTGCGAATGCTTGAGCTGCTAATAAAAATAACAGCGCAAGGCCGCACAAAAATTTTCTATTTAAATTCAAGCTTGATTGTCTCCTCTCTGAAATTAAAAATTAAATTAAATTTCACAGTTAATTTATTCACGTTCAATTATTTTTGACAAAAAGTATTATACAACTAAATTAAGCGTTATTATATTTTGCAAAGTAAATTTTTTTTTAATTTTAATTTAATTTAAATTTTTTAATTCAGGAGTGAAAAATTTTTTTGACATGAGTGAAACTTTGCAGACGGTTATATTAGGACTTGTGCAGGGGCTGTGCGAATTTTTGCCGGTGAGCAGCTCGGGGCATCTTGCATTATTGCAAAAATTTTTTAATTTTGACGCGGCCATTGTGCTGGCATTTGATTTATTACTGCACTGCGCGACGGTCTTAGTCGTGATAATTTTCTTCAGGCGTGAGATCTTTAAATTAATTATTCACTGGCTCGGCGGTTTAGTCTCGGCTAACGAGCGTGAACGGGGCGAATGGCTTTACGGTTGGTACATTATCGCCGCGACTATATTAACAGGTTTTATTGGCCTGTCGCTGAAAAATTTTGTTGAGCAGGCGATGGCCTCGCCGTTGTACGTAGGCTGCGGGCTGTTAGTTACGGGCGGCTTCATCGCGCTTGTGCCGCTCATGGCTGAGCGCAAAGGCTTGCTGAGCTTTAAAGCTGCAATTTTAATAGGTATAGTGCAAGGTCTTGCAGTCTTCCCGGGGCTGTCGCGCTCCGGCTCGACTATTGCAGCTGCTTTGTTATTGGGCGTAAGCGTTCACGAGGCGTTTAGATTTTCATTTTTAATATCAGTGCCGGCTGTGTTAGGCGCATCGCTGCTTGAAATTTTAAAATTATTAAAAGAATTTAATTTTAATTTGAGCGCAGCGGCTGCGACTTTGCCCTCAGGAACTTTATACGCTGTTTTAATTGCGTTTATCTCGGGCTGGATTGCTCTGAGATTAATTAGAAGTTTAGTGCTGTCAGGCCGCTGGGCATACTTTAGTTTATATTGCTTAATCTTAGGCTCGGCTGCAATTTTATTATCGCTTGAGATATTTTAATTTTAAAATTTTAAAATTTTTAAATTTTAAAAAGGAGTGAATTTTTATGATTTACTTTGAGCCGAATTTTTATTACACGCGGACTAACGAGTGGGCGGAGAAGCGCGGTGATGAAAATATCAGAGTTGGAATTGATGACTACTCGCAGGCGGCGCTGGGCGATATAGTTTATGTTGAGCTGCCTCAAGAGGCCGGTGCTGATATTAAGGCCGGCGATGTATTTGCCCGCATCGAGGCTACGAAGTCCGTTAGCGAAATCAAAGCGCCGGTGTCGGGCAAAATTATTGACATAAATCAAGAGCTTGAAGCGCAGCCCGGGATTATTAATTTCGATCCGTTCGGAGCAGGCTGGCTCGTTGATATAAAAGCTAATGATCTCAGCGAGCTTGATAAATTATTAAGCGCCGACGCGTATAAAAATTATTTGAAAAGTTAGTTATGAATGTTTTAAATCAGGATATATTAAATAAGAAGAAGTTATTAATAGATTTAAGACAAGAAATTTACGGTCGGTACGGCTTTTATTATTACGTGCCGATGGCCGAGTCGTTCACTGTGCAAGTTCCGGTGACCGTCAGCTGCAGCTATAATAAATGCCTTTACTGCGATTTAAATGCTAATAAAAAATTTCGTGAGTTAAGCCTTGACGAGATAGAGGCGAATATTAAAAATTTAAAAGCATTAAATGATTTAAGAAATAACCGTAACGCAAGATTTTTATTAGCCGGCGGCAATCCGTTTGTATTATCAAGTCAAAAATTATTGCAGATAGCTGACATGATACGTAAATATTTTAGCGAGTGCGATTATATTTCGTGCTTTGCCCGGGCTGATGATATATTGCGCAAGAGCGATGACGAGCTGAAAATTTTAAAAGATGCAGGCTATGACAGGCTATGTATCGGCCTTGAGAGCGGCAGCGATAAAGTTTTAAATTTTCAGCAAAAGGGATTAACACGTATAGATAATTTAAACGCGATGCGCAGGCTTGATGACGCAAATATAAAATACTCGGGCTATATCATGCTTGGTCTTGGAGGCCGTGACTTGTCACGTGAGCATGTGAGCGAAACTGCAAGTATGTTAAATCTTGCAAGGCCGTTTGAATTGACTGTAGTGACGTTAGTATTATTTAAGGGCGCAAGGCTTATTGAGAAAGTTAAAAGCCATGAGTTTAAGCGGCTGAGTCCGTACGAAACTTTGAAAGAGGGGCGTGATTTATTAAATAATTTAAATATTAGCGTAGTCTGGAACGCGACGCACAAGACTAATCTATTCCCGATTAAGGGGAAAATTCCTGAGCATAAGGATTTAATGTTGAAGCGCATTGACGAAGTTATAGAGAGCTTAAGCGATGCGGATAACTTGAAGCAGTACGAGCTTAAACGGTGGCAGAACTGGGGCGTCGAGCCCGGGGCTGTATAAATTAATTTTTAAATTTTTAATTAGGGGGCTATTTAAATATGAAGAAGTTTGGAAAATTTTTGCTTGCTGGACTGTTGTTATTAGCTTGCTGTAATTATGCGTTCGCACTGAGCGACAATGAATATGCGCAGTTAATGAAGAACGCGGCGTTTGCACGGGCTGATAAGGCGTTATCTAAGGCTTGGAAAGAGGCGCAGAATAAGCTGGCCAAGAACAAGACCGCGCTGAATAATTTGCGTAAGGATCAGCGCGAGTGGGTAAGGACAGGCCGCGACTCAGATGCCGAGGACTTCATGGACGTCGAGGGCTACAGCAAGCTCAAGGCTTACACCGTTGCGACCGAGGAGAGAGCCGCGTATCTGCCTCATCTTGCGCAGCAGTATCTTGAAGAGGCCGGCGGAACTTCAAATAAGAAGTCTCAGGCTGAGAGCAAGCCGCAGGCTAAAAAGCAAGAGCAAGTTAAAACGCAGGCTAAAGCGCCGAGCAAGAGCAAAGCTAAAGCAAATAATTATCCGGCTTTAGCGCTTTGCACTGGCAACAGCGTGAGGCTGCGCGACAATCCCGGGACTGACTCTGAAATCTTAGCGCGGGCCGACAGGGGCGATGTATTGATTTTATTAAAATCTCAGAACGTGAACGGCGATCTATGGTACGCAGCTGATAACCCGGTTGATCAGGGGACGGTCTGGATCTCCGGTCAGTTCGTAGATGTTTATAGTGAGAATAATAACGATAATTTAGTTTATAAAACGGCGATAAGCGTTAGAACGGACTATGGCCTTAAGCCTGAGAAAGCGCGGGCGCTTCACGGCGAGCCTAATAATGTTGCCAGCGATAAATTTTTCTCTGATCCGGCGGGCAAAGAGATGCAGGAAGATACGCTTGAATACGAGAATTTAATTTTGCGCTATGTCGATAACAGGCTGCGCCATGTCGAGGTGTTCGGCACTGGCTTGGCTTTTGGAAGTTTGTTAGTCGGGCAGAGCGGCGACGATATTATCACAGCGCTGGGTGAGCCGAGTTCTAAGGCCGACGATAATTTAAGCTTTACGTATAAAGTGAGTTCTAATTCCAACGAGGAATTTTTATTTGAGCTTGATGAAGACGGCGTTATAACCCGCATGACTTGGGACGATTATATCGACGGCTAAAAAATTTTTGGAGGCTGAATAAAATTGTGGAAGGGCAGATTTAAAGAGGACACGGCGCGGGTTGTGCAGGAGTTCACGCAGTCGCTGGATCTTGACTGGCGAATGGCGCGGCATGATATTTACGGCAGCATTGCGCATGTGCGGATGCTGGGCGAGACCGGAATTTTAGATAAGCGAGAGTGCGAGAAGATCGAGGACGGCTTATTAAAAGTCTTGAGCGAAATTCAAAGCGGCAAATTTAAGCCTGAGATAGAGCTTGAGGACGTGCATATGAATATTGAGAATAGACTTACGCAGCTTGAGCCGCTGGGCGCGAAGCTGCATACTGCACGCAGCCGCAATGATCAGACAGCTGTAACAGTGCGCTTGTATCTCAGAGACCGGCTGTTAAATTTAGCTGAGAGCTTAATAAATTTATTAAAAGCTGTATTAGCGTTGGCTGAGAAAAATAAATTAGTTATAGTCTCTGGCTATACGCACTTGCAGCAGGCGCAGCCGATCTCGTTTGCGCATTATCTATTAGCATGGTTCGAGGCGTTTAGCCGTGATTATGAGCGATTAAAATTTGCGCTTAATGCGCTTAACGAATGTCCGTTAGGCGCAGGCGCACTTGCCGGCTCGACGTTGAACATAGACCGTGAGTTCACAGCTAAGCTATTAGGCTTTGATAAAGCAACTTGCAACAGCTTAGACACAGTCGCGCAGCGCGATTACATGGCAGACTTTCATTATTTCGCGAGCGTCTTTGCAGTTCACGCGTCGCGCTTGAGCGAGGATTTTATAATCTGGAGTACGCAGGAGTTCGGGTGGCTGAAGCTGCCCGATGCTTTCTGTACCGGCTCGAGTATGATGCCTCAGAAGAAAAATCCTGATGTGTTAGAGCTGGTACGCGGCAAGACAGGGCAGGTCTTAGGTCACATGATAGATTTATTAGTGAGCTTAAAGGGCTTGCCCATGACGTATGACCGTGATTTGCAGGAAGACAAGCGCGGCCTGTTCGCATCGTTGGATGTGATAGACAGCGTTATAAATATCTTAACGCCGTTAATATTAAAAGTTGAAGTGAATGAAGACATTGCGCTTGAGAGCATTAACGGCGGCAAGGGCAGGGGCTTTGCTCTTGCGACTGACATAGCCGAGTATTTAGTGGAGCGCGGCGTGCCGTTCAGAGATGCGCATTATCAAGTCGGCAAGCTCGTAGCGTTTTGCATTGAAAATAATTTAAAGTTTAAAGATTTAAGTTTAGAGCAATGGCAAGCGCATTTATCGAGCTGCGATGAGGATTTATTGAATTTAATTTCGCCCGAGGCAAGCGTTGCAAATCGCAATAGCTACGGCGGCACTGGTTTTAAGCAGGTTGAGCTGCAGCTGGGCAATGCAAAAGAACGCGCTGCTGCGCTTGAGAGCGAGTTTAAAGAGCTGCAGGAGCGAATGAGAATTAAGATTTAATAAAATAAAAATATAAAAAATATAAGATGAGAAGACGGCAAATTATTTTATCTCTGCTGCTGTATATTGCAGCAGCAGCTTATTTTGTTTACGCTAATTCAGCATCGGCCAAGGACGGCAAGGCGCATATACGCGACTGGGAAGAAGTTTTTAACATGGCCGCTCTTGATAGTAACGGGCGTAAAAATCTCGATGAGCTGTGGAACTTTTCGCAGAAGATTATTGATGACCCTGACTATAACGCGCTTAAATCGCGTTTCGAGTGGCTGAGTTTTAACGCCGGCGAGCACAGATTTTTCTTTCACTGGGGATTTAACACTAATCCTGAACGCTTTAGGCCGCTTCAAAAATTTATAGATAAACGGCTTGATGCGTATGTCAGCAAGACGAACATGCCGCCGAAAGAGGCTGAAACTTTTAAAAAGTCGCAGTACAAAGAATTTTTTAATTATATTACTAAAAAAATTCAGCCGGACAGAAACCGGCGGCTGATTAATACTATAATCAAGACTACCGGCATTCCCAGAACGCGGGGCTATGCCGGAGCTGTCGCTACGATCATTCATGATATTCACCTGCTGGGCGACTACTCGACGTCTGCGACTGACGCGCTGCCGGACATTAGCGATATTCAGCGCGACTTGCTCGATAACGGATTTGCTAGGCTGCTTGCCGGTTCAGGCGCAGATGTAACGCTCAGTGATATTCGCAGTGCTTTTAGAGCGGCACAAAATAACATCAACAGCCGAAGGGCTGAAATTTTAATTCAGGAGACAGGCCGTTTCCTGCCTGAGATTTTAAATAATAATTTCGGCAGTGACGTCCTGAAGAGGAAGGGGATTTTTGTAAAAATAAGCGATAATAATTAAAGCAATAAATAAATTTAAATTAAATTAAACGGGAGTGATATTTATGAGTTCAAGTTTTAAGCGCGGCGTTTCGGTGTTGCTGCTTGCGGTATTCATGTTCGGGCTGCTGCCGCCTTTGCCCAAGGCTTACGCGGCTGACGGGCAAGATGAGCAATATGACCCGTTACATACAATGCTTGCGTTGAACATGGCGATAGTCTCTATTCACAGGATTATCACGACGCAGGACAGAATAGTTTTAAATCAGGAATACGATAATATTATCAACAAGCTTGCGCTCGGCAATATTGAGAGCGATTACGATATAACCGGCCTTTATTCTGAAGTCATGAATTTTATAACCGGCCGGCTTATCAGGCAGGAGGACATGAAGCGCATTCAGGCGCGTTATAACAGACGGGAACAGCAGCAGATCGTCGAGGCCGTCTCGGGCATAAGGGCCTACGGCGGAAGCTTCTGGAGCTGGCTGGGAAGTCTTGCCGTGTCGTGCGTGACGCAGTACTTCAGCTATCAAAACGCGAAAGAAGACCTGCACGAGGAGCTTGGCGAGGAACTTTGGCTGCTCAAGAAGGACGACATAGAGCAGTGCAATGAACTTCAGGTGAAATTATTAAATTCGTCGTGGAATTTGTTGCGGCAGTACAGGCTGCCTGATGAGTACCGGCTGACGCAGGACAGTTTGGACGGATTTTACAGCGCATTAAATGAACCCGACACGGCGCGTCGTCTCAGGCGGCTTCAGGTCAGGACGATTGAGCGGAATTTTCAGGCATATCCGCCGTACTGGTTCTACAGGGCGAGAGCGGCGCAGGAACTTAATCAGGGCGAGGAAGCGGCGAAGTGCTATGCTAAATTCAATGAGATATGGCGGCCGGTGCTGCGGCGTGACCCGTACAAGCTCGAGACTGAGAAGTACGCTATTTTAACTCTCGCAAAAAATCCTGAAGCTAATAAAGACGAAATTAAAAAACATTTAGCCGCCATTCAGGAGAATTTAGCTGATAATGACTGGAGCAACAATCTTTTTGCCGGTGTCGTATATTTTCTTTTAGGCGGCAATAATGACAAGTCCGAGGCTATAAGGCTTTTAGAGGACAACGTCATAGCCGGGCTTGAAACTGATGTAAGCGGCGTAATTCTTGCTCAAATGGAGGCCGGAAGGTTAACCCCTGAGAGTTTGCCGAATGAGCTGAGGGCGCTGGTAGAGACGCTTGAGACTAAGAAAGTTGAAAAATATGATTTATCTAATGAGGAGATTTTAGTTGGAGCTTGTATTTACAGCTTTGATGATGTTTTTATGACTGAGATCCGTAATAATATGAAACGTGAAATGCAAAAATTAGGCGGAGAACTTGAAATCGTTACTTCTATGAACAGACAACCTCTTCAGAATGATCAGGTAGATGCGTATATCGCCAAAGGTGCTAATGCACTTATTATAAATCCTGTTAATAGTAGTGAAGTAGTAGCGCGGCATCTGATAGAAAAAGTGAAATTTGCTGATATTCCAATTATCTTTATTGGTCATGATTATATTGATATATCTGTTATGGAATCTTATAATAAAGTTTATTCTATTAGTAATATGGACGCAGAAAATCAGGGAATTGCAGCTGTACGTGTAGCTATAGCGGCAGCAAAGAACATACCAATAAGTGAAAAAGTTATTGGTTACCGTGTAGAGCGAGGTAAATACATATATCTTTCTAAATAAAATATGCGTATGTTAATTCGTTTTGCGGTTGATTGATCTGTTAAAAGTCCCAGAACATGATGAAAACGCCTGTATGGGTAGTCAAAGCAGTTCAGCCGCAGCCGGATTACAGCCTTATAATTACGTTTGCCAACGGAGAGAAGCGCATTTACGACGCAAGGCCGCTGCTGAAAGAAAATATTTACGCGCAGCTAAGAAGCATGGCATTCTTTCTCAAGGCAAGGGCGGACTGCGGCACAGTCGTCTGGAGCGACGAAGTAGATATAGCGCCGGAACATCTATATGAGTGCAGTATGCCTTATAATAATTGAATAATAATGAAACTGGGGCGGTCGCGCTGGCCGCTCCGGTTTTAAAAATTTAAGCGCCGGATTATAATATTTTTGAGGTCTGTTAAGCTGTTAAAGTCCAGGGCTCTCGTGCTGGGCTTGGGACAAATTTAATTATTTAATTATTTAATTAAAGGAGACGCAATACTTGCTGATATATTTGGATAACTGCTGTTATAACAGGCCGTTCGACGATCAGCTTCAATTTAAGATACGGCTTGAAACACAGGCAAAACTGCAAATTCAAAAAGATATAATTGACGGTAAGCATAAATTGATATGGTCGTATGTTTTAGACTATGAAAACTCTAAAAATCCGTTCATGGAGAAAAGAGAGGCTATTGCTCCGTTGAGGGATTTAGCAGTTAAGATTGTCGTTGAGACAGATGAAATTATAAATTTTGCAGAAAAGCTTAAAGTAAAAGGTATTAAAACTTTTGATGCTCTGCATATTGCCTGTGCGGTATCATCAAATTGCGATTACTATCTTACGACGGATAGAAAATTATTAAGGTCAAAGATAAATGAGATAAATATCGCTGACCCTATACAGTTTATATTTGAACAGGGGGAATACTTATGTTGAAAGAAATGACAGATACATGCTTAAAATTGGAAGGCATGAACGTCCTGATAAAAAACCTCGGCGCTGTGAATGCGGAGCGTTTTATTGCATTGATGAGCTATGAGCCTTTTGATTATACTAAATGGAGACAGGATAATCTTGAAGAAGATAATGTAAGGAATTTAAGCCATAAAGCAATGAATTACAGCATGGCTTTAAACTCAGCCATGCAGGAACGTGCAGCCGCTCCGGTTTTAAAATTTTGAGCTACGGGTTGAGGGTATAATAGATTAAGGGTGTTCAGTCAATTATATTGATTACAAGGGAGGTAAGCTAATATGCCTGTAATATCGATGTTTTTAGGAATAATTATCAGAATGTTCAATAATGGTGAACATAATCCGCCGCACTTTCATGCTTCATATCAGGGATATAACGCGGTATTTGATATGGATGGCGATATTTTAGAGGGAGATATGCCTACACGGCAGAAAAAATTTATAGCTGCATGGGCTGAACTTCATAAGGACGAACTTTTAGCGAACTGGGAACTAACGATTAGTAAACAGCCGCTTTATAAAATTGACCCGTTACGGTGATAGCCATGAAAACGCCTGTATGGATAGTCAAAGCGGTGCAGCCGCAGCCGGATTACAGCCTTATAATTACGTTTGCCAACGGAGAGAAGCGCATTTACGACGCAAGGCCGCTGCTGAAAGAAAATATTTACGCGCAGCTGAGAAGCATAGCATTTTTTCTCAAGGCAAGGGCAGACTGCGGCACAGTCGTCTGGAGCGATGAAGTTGACATAGCGCCGGAACATCTATATGAGTGCAGTATGCCTTATAATAATTGAATAATAATGAAACTGGTGCGGCCGCGCTGGCCGCTCCGGTTTTAAAATTTTAAATTTTAGCGCTAAAATAACGGCAATAAGTATTTGGACGCAAGGTTGGAGGTTAGGATATGGCGACAATTAGTGTAAACATAAAAATTGACGCGAACCTGAAAGAAGAAGCAGATAAGCTTTTCAGTAACTTTGGATTAAGCTTTACTTCTGCTGTAAATGCTTTTCTGCGTCAATCCGTGCAGGAGCGGCAGCCTGTGTTCAATACTTCATTAATCGCAGGAAGAGCGCTTACGGCAAAGGCTCTGGCGGATTCAGATAATGATGCGGACATTCATGGACCGTTTAATACGTTTGACGAGATGATGGCGGATATAAATGCTGACGCTTGAGTTTCAAGCCCAATTTAAAAAAGATGTGAGAAACTTAATAAAACGTAAATGGGACATGAATCTTTTACGTGAAGTGACAGATATGCTCCAGAATAAAATCGAGCTGCCTGCAAGATATAAAGACCATCAGCTATCAGGCAATTGGCAGGGATACAGAGATTGCCATGTCAGAGGCGACTGGGTCTTAATTTATCGTATTTTTGATGAAAGAAATGTTTTACGTCTTGTGCGTACGGGCTCTCATGGCGATCTTGGATTATAAAAATCATGCAAAATTTTTTAAAAAATTTATTAAAAATACTTGCGCTGACTATGCTTGCCGTGTTGATAATTTTCACGGGGCTGTGGCTTGCTGTGCCGTTTAATGCGAATGATTTAAATAAAATTTTAAATATAGACGGCTCACCTGCGCTCTACGATAATCAAGGGCGGCTGTTTCACTTAAGACTTTCGCCTGACTCAGAGTGGCAAGTGCCTATTAAATTAGAAGAGATGGGCAAGTGGCTGCCGTTAGTAGCGGTTGGAGTTGAGGACGGGAGATTTTATAGTCACTTTGGCGTTGATATTATTGCAATCGCGCGGGCTTTATATCAAAATTTAATTTATAATCGCGTGGCGTCCGGCGCATCGACTATCACAAGCCAGTTAGTGCGCCTTGCGGTGTCAGAGCGTGAAGGCAGACCGCGCAGTATCCCGACTAAGATACGCGAGTTTATCATGGCAATGAAGCTTGAGCATGAGTTAAGCAAGCCCGAGATACTTGAGAATTATTTAAACAGGGCGCCGTTCGGCGGCAATATTCGGGGCGTTCAGGCGGCATCGCTGATTTACTTTAATAAAAGCGCATCGCAAATTTCTACCGGCGAGGCGTGCTTATTAATCGGCATGTTGAAAAGTCCGACGCTGTACAGGCCGGACTTAAATTATCAAGCGGCTAAAACACGGCGCGATGCGATTATAAAATTAATGCTAAGCAAAAAAATTTTTACTCATGACGAGGCCGCGCGGGCTTTGCTTGAGGAGCTGCCGAGAAAACGCACTCAGCCGCCGTTCAAGGCTTATCATTTTGCCGAGCTGGCATTTAATAGATATAATTCTAAAAATTTATATACAAGCTTAGATTTAAATGCGCAGGTAAAACTTGAGGCAATATTAACTCAGGCGGCGCGGAGTTTTCCTGCTAATATTACGCTTGCGGCCGGCATAGCTGACAACAAGACCGGAAAATTAATCGCATGGGTGGGCAACGCGAGATTTAATTTAAATAATATTAACTCGCGGGCTGCATGGGTTGACTGCGGGCTTGGCCTGCGGTCACCCGGGTCGACTTTAAAGCCTTTCGCATATCTTGAAGCAGTCGAGCAAGGAATATTAACTGGGTCGACTTTGCTTGCGGACACGCAGACTGCGTTCTCAGGCCGGGCACCGCGCAATTTTGACTTGAGCTACAGAGGTGCAGTAAGCGCTCGAGTCGCCCTTGCCGAGTCTCTTAATGCGCCGGCAGTTAGAGTGCTGAGACGCGCCGGTCAGGAAAAAGTGCTAAGCTTAATAAAAGATTTCGGCTATAAACATTTTAATAATAATGCTAAATATTACGGTGATTCGTTAATCTTAGGCGGCTGCGAAGTGACTTTATACGAAGAGCTTGAAGCATTTACAGCCTTGGCATCGCTTGGAAAGTTCAGACCGCTGTCGTTATTAAAAGATGAAGAAGTTATAGGCTCGAGGGTTGCGTCACAAGAAGCGTGCTGGATGATCTGCGATATATTAAATCACAAGGGTGCGCTGTCGCTGTTTTCACGCGGGACGTTAGGGCAGAAATGGCGAATAGCATTAAAGACCGGCACGTCTTATGGCTTGAGAGATGCGTGGACTGCGGCGTGGACGCCGGACTACACTGCGGTCGTATGGGCAGGCAGTCCCGACGGCACGGCATGGCCAGGTTTGGTCGGTGCTAAGGCCGCTGCCCCGGTAGCCGTAAAGATTTTAAGAATTATATCGCCCAAGTCAGGTTGGTATGACAAGCCGGATAAAGTCGTATCAAGGCGTGTATGCAGTTTGTCAGGCGAGCCGCCGACTGCTGCATGTATTTCAACTCGGGCTGAGTGGAGCATTGACGGAGTTACGCATACTGTGCCGTGCAAGCTGCATACTTTAAAGCAGGGCGAGAAAGTTTTAATCATGCCTCATGAATTAGAGCAAGCTAAGAATATAAAAATTAAAAGAATTTATAGAAAGTCGCCGTTAAATATCGTTGCGCCGGTGGACGGCTCGAGCTATATATTTGCGCCGTTTGACTTAGAGCGGCGTATCGCATTCAGAAGCGAGGGCGCAGCCGGCCAAGTCTATTGGTACATGGACGGCGAATATTTAGGCAGTGCGGCTGCAAGTGCAAATTTCTTTCACGGCGTGACAGACGGCGAGCATATTATCGGCGTGACTGATCAAGACGGCCGCAGCGCATCGATTAATATTAGCGTCATGACGCCCGGCAAGCGCCGCAAAAACAGCGAGTTAATTTTAAAATAATTTTATTTTTATTTAATTTTTAATAAATTTACGCTGCAATGCTTTTAATTTTAAACATTCAGGCTGTATAAAAACTGGATTTATTTGGAGGCAAGCATAATGAAGAACGGGAAAAAGCCTGATCCGAATGTAATTTATCCTGTTAAGGGATACGGCAAAGAAATCTATGTAAAGCCGACGATCACTAATCCCAATATCATCGTCGGAGACTTTACGTATATTGCCGATTCTGAATTTGAAAGTCACGTTACGCATCACTATGAATGGAACGGCGACAAATTGATTATCGGGAAATTTTGTCAGATCGCAGCCGGAGTTGAATTTGTGATGAACGGTGCAAATCACCAGATGAACTCAGTTTCTACTTACCCGTTCTATACACTGGAAGGCTGGGACATGAAGCCGCCTTCGCCTGCTGACCTGCCGTTTAAAGGCGACACTGTGATCGGCAATGACGTTTGGATAGGTCAGAATGCAGTGATACTGCCCGGCGTTCGCATCGGTGACGGAGCAATCATCGGAGCAAACAGCGTAGTTGGCAGTGACGTTGAACCGTACGCTATTGTTGTCGGAAATCCTGCAAAAATTCTCAGAAAACGTTTTGATGATGAACTGATTGAACTTATGCTGCAGTTTAGATGGTGGGATAAAAGCATTGATGAAATCAACGCTTTAATACCTATCTTAACCTGCAGCGATCTGGAAATGGTCCGTAAAGAATTAAAGGCGCGGCTATGATTATGTGCATTTCATACAGGAATAATCATTAAATATATTTACTCGAAATGGCTCTTGTCCGGCCGCAAAACTCGTCAAAAAATTTATTTGCAGCGTTATCTTGAGCAATGCTGCGGGCGATTTGATCGGCTTTCGCAGACAACGCACGGGACTGAATCATCTTCCATTGAGGAATTATATATGCAGCATCTTGCGCGGCCGCAGTTCTTTGCGCAGTATAATGCTTTGTCGCTCTCACGCATAAGCTGATCTATAGATTTAATTTGATTAGGGTCTGTCTGGGAGATGCCCGCGCTTATTGATAAATTTCGCATGGCCGGTATCTCTTGATAATAAGCAAGCAGCTTGGCCATAAAATTATTTACTTGAGCCTCGACTTCTTTAACAGGCCGGAAGCCGGTTAATATAGTTACGAACTCGTCGCCGCCGAACCGCGCGATAAATCCGTCCGCAAATTCATGCTGCAGCATCTCAGCCGTAGCAGCAAGCGCCATATCGCCGGTCTGATGACCGTAAGTATCGTTCACCGACTTGAAATGATCTAAGTCAAAGTAAATGCACGTTAAATATTTCTCGCTGCTCTTGCGGGTTATGTACTCTTGGAAGTACCAGCGCGTCGCAAGGCCGGTTAAGTAATCCTGCCGCGCCATCTCTAAAAGTTTTTTATGGCTTTGAATTTCGCTAGCCTTGGCGTAAAACGTCAAATCCTGCTCAAGCTTCACGCGCTCGATTAGCTTTGCTAAATAAAAATTCACAAGCTCGGGAGTAAACGGCTTCGTCCATACTGCATCTATGTAATCAAGATATTTATTAAATTTTAAAATATTTTTCGCGCATAAAATAAATTTTGCGTGTTTAAACGCGTTCGCCTCACGAAGCTCTGAGATTAAATTTAAATTAATATTTAAAATTTCTTCGTCAAAGATAATTATTAAATTCTTTTTAGCTTTCTTGTCTTTAAGTTTGTGAAGCTCACTGAGATTATCAAACGGCTCGAGGGCACAGGCAAAATCTTTCAGAGGCCGCAGGCTTTTTTCTATCACGCTTAAAGTATCGCCATCAAGTCCAGCAGTTTTTATAGTAGCAGAATACATAATTACCAAACAGCCCCCTGTAAAAAATTTTTATTAATATTATACAATATGCGATTTGCAAAAAATTTTTTATAAATTGCATATTGCCTTAGTAGGTAGAATATGAAATAATATTTAAAAATTTTTTAGATTAGATAAGGAGATTATATTATGTCGAAGATTTATACGTCAGTTAGTCAGCTCGTTGGACGCACGCCGATTTTGGAACTTAAAAACATCGAGGCGAAGCTTAATTTAAAAGCAAAAATTTTAGCTAAGCTTGAGTATTTTAATCCGGCTGGGTCTGTGAAGGACAGGATTGCGCTTGCTATGATAGACGAGGCGGAGAAGAGCGGCAAATTAAATAAATATTCTGTTTTAATTGAGCCGACGAGCGGCAACACGGGCGTTGGCCTTGCAGCGATCGCGGCGTCGCGGGGCTATAGAATTATTATAGTTATGCCTGATTCAATGTCGATAGAGCGGCGGCAGTTAATGACTGCGTACGGCGCTGAGCTTGTGCTGACTGAGGGCGCTAAGGGCATGGCCGGTGCAATTGCGAAAGCAAATGAATTATTAAAAGAAATTGATAATAGTTTTATTGCCGGACAGTTTGTAAATCCGGCAAATCCAAAGGCGCATTTTGAGACTACCGGGCCGGAGATTTATGAAGACACTGACGGCAAGGTAGATATATTTATTGCCGGTGTCGGCACGGGCGGAACTTTAACTGGCACGGGCGAATATTTAAGATCTAAAAATAAAAATATAAAAGTCATAGCGGTAGAGCCTGCAAGTTCGCCGGTGCTGTCGGGCGGCAAAGCAGGGTCTCATAAAATTCAGGGCATCGGCGCTGGATTCGTGCCTGAAGTTTTAAACACTAAAATTTATGACGAGATTATAAAAGTTGAGAACGAAGCTGCGTTTGAAACTGCGAAGCTGCTTGGCCGCACCGAAGGCGTATTGGCCGGCATATCGAGCGGCGCAGCTCTCTGGGCAGCTATTAGTTCTGCAAGAAAAGCTGAGAATGCAAATAAAAATATAGTTGCATTATTGCCTGACACCGGCGAACGGTATTTATCATCAGGGATATTTAATTAATTTTATAAAATTTTATAATTTAATGTATAATGAATTTCATTATGCAGAAAAATTATAATGGTCTTAAGGATAATGTAGAGAACGCGTTTAAATATTTTCTTGCTGCGATGTTCCCGTATCACTTCGGGGACGTCGCGCCTGAATGCTCAGTCTGTTCACTGTTAAATTTAAATGTAAATTTAAATAATAATAATTATATTGAAAAGTTTGCGGTGCAGAAGGCCGCAATAAATCTTGAGCAGGCGCTGTGCCGTGTTATGGATGATAATTCGCAGGCTGAGATAATAACGCAGGGTTTATTAGCAAAGCTGCCTGAAATTTTACGTGTGTTAATGACTGACGTTGAGGCTGCGTATCAGGGCGATCCGGCGGCTAAGAGTTTTGATGAAGTTATATTGTCTTATCCGGCGTTTATTGCCATAAGCGCATATAGAATTGCGCATGAGTTATTTATAATGCAGGTGCCGTTAGTGCCGAGAATTATGACTGAGCACGCGCATAAATTAACTGGTATAGACATTCACCCGGGTGCGGCTATCGGCGAGTATTTCTTTATAGATCACGGCACTGGAGTTGTGATAGGCGAGACGAGTACTATCGGCAATCACGTGAAGCTATATCAAAACGTTACGATCGGCGCTAAAAGTTTTCAGACTGCGCCGGACGGAAGTTTAGTTAAAGGCATTAAGCGTCATCCGGATATAGGCAATAATGTAGTGATTTACGCTGGAGCAACTATACTCGGCGGCGATACGTTTATCGGCGACGGCAGTGTAATCGGCGGCAACGTCTGGCTCACTCACTCGGTCAGCCCGGGCAGCGTTATCTTAAACAAGACACCCGAACCGGAAATTTAATTTAAAATATTAAAATATTAAAAATAAAAATTGCCTCGAGCTTGAATTAGCCCGAGGCAATTTTTTTATTTACTCGAGCTTGAAATTTTAAAAATTTTTTAAGCTTTTTAAATTTAAAGTAATATAATTAAATAAATTTAAAATTTTTATTAGGGAGAGCGTCTTTAAACTTGGAACAATATAATTATTTGTTAAGCTTATGCGTTATTTTGATGTCGACTAAGATCTTCAGCATAATATCACGGCGGGCGCAGCTGCCGCAGGTAGTCGGAGCATTGATGGCCGGATTATTTTTCGGGCCGGCTGTGCTTGGAGCATTGAGCATGAAGTTATTCGGCATTCAGTTCTGTCTTACGCCGTCGCCGTTGTTATCGCGGCTTGCCGAGCTCGGCGTTATAGTGATCATGTTCACGGCAGGAATGGAGACAAATATTCAGGACTTGCGAGCATCAGGCAAAGCAGGATTTGTAGTTGCATTGACCGGCGTGTTTGTGCCGCTTGGAATGGGTGCAGGCTTGATGTATGTCTTTGAGCCGGGCATCGCGATGACATCAGCAATATTTGTCGGAGCTGTATTAACTGCAACGTCGGTTTCTATTACTGTAGAGACGTTAAAAGAACTGGGCTGCATGTCAACTAAATCAGGCAATACTATTCTTGCGGCGGCGTTAATCGACGATATTTTAGGCTTGATATGCTTGACGATAATAACGGGCATGGCCGGTGAGCAGGTGAACTTAACGCTCGTGTTCATGAAAATTTTGGGCTTTGTAGGCTTTGTAGTTATCATGGGTTTGATGTTCTACAGCTTTATGACTTGGTCTAACAAAGCGCAGGACGCGAAAAATTTACGGCGGTATCCGGTCATGGGCTTTGCGTTATGCTTATTCATGGCGTGGGCAGCTGAGACAGTGTTCGGCATTGCTGATATAATCGGCGCGTTCTCAGCCGGAATGATAATTGCAATTTCGCCCAAGGGCAATTATATTGCCAGCAAGTTCGATACGATCGCGTATTTATTATTAACGCCGGTGTTCTTTGCAAATATAGGACTTGAGGTCACTATACCCAGCATGTCGCTTAGTTTATTATTATTCACGGTTGCGCTTGTGATCGTGAGCGTCATATCGAAACTCGGAGGCTGCGGCCTTGGAGCTAAGCTATGCGGACTTGATATGCGCGAGAGCTATCAGATTGGAATGGGCATGGTATGCAGAGGCGAGGTTGCGCTTATCGTTGCGGCTAAGGGACTTGAAATGAATGTAATTAATGAGGCTTACATGGGGCCGATTATCATAATGATAATTGTCTGCACTATAATCACGCCGATATTTTTGAAAGATGCATTTAAAGGCGCTTCGCAGAGCAAGGAGTACGGAATTTCGGATCAGTTCGAGCTGTCTGACAAGCTCGACGAAGTCACGGAGTCGATGCTTGATGCCGAGACGAATATCTATACGCTGCTCAAGGGCAGGATGTATGAGTAATAAATAAATAGCTTGAGCTGTTTGAAATTTAAAGATTATATTATAAAGGAAGAAGTTTAAATTTATTTAATTAAGATATTTGAGATATGAAGAAGTTATTGTTATTAAAAAATTTTCTGGCGTTGAATTTAGGGTTAAATTTATTTGCGGCTGAAGCTGAGGCTGAAGATAAAGATAATGCTGGCGAAGACAAGCGAATAGCGGTCGGCGGTCAGGCTGTTATCGAAGGCGTGCTGATGAAAGGACCTAATAAGTGGGGCTTGGCTGTGCGTAAAGTCTTGCAGAGTGAAGAGCAAGAAAGCTTAGAGCAAGAGAATTTAAATTTAAATCAAGAGCAAGGCGAGATTGTGAAAGAGAGCTGGCCTCACAGCTCACGGACTAAGCGGATGCCGTATAAGCTGCCGTTTGTGCGGGGCTTTGTCGTGATGTGCGAGATGATGGCGACGGGATTTAAAGCTTTGTCGCGCAGCGCCGAGATCGCGCTTGAAGAGCCGGACTCGCAGGAGAAATTGACGTTTAAAGATTTATTATTCACTGTAATATTCACTATACTTGCAGTGGGCGGATTATTTATAGCGCTGCCGTTATATGCAGCTGAATTTTTAGCGAAAATCTTTGAGCTTGAGCCGCATGGAGTCGGAGTATATACGCTCGAGGGAATTATCAGGGCTGTAATATTTATTGCTTATATTGCGATAATCGGCATGTGGGGCGATATTAAACGCGTGTTTGCGTATCACGGCGCTGAGCATAAGACTATTAACGCATATGAAGGCGGCTTGGAGATGACGCCGGAAAATATTTTGAAGTGTTCGCGCATTCATCCCAGATGCGGCACGTCGTTTTTATTAATAGCCGTTATAGTGAGTATAGCAGTATTTAGCATGATAGGCCGGGGCGGATTTTTATGGCGGGTTGTGAGCCGGATAATTTTGCTGCCGGTCGTAATAGGCGTATCGTATGAGATAATAAGACTTGCCGGCAACTCGGGCAAGCTTGGCCGCGCGATAATCTTCCCGTTCTTGTCACTGCAATTTTTAACTACCAGAGAGCCGGATTTGTCACAGGCCGAAGTCGCGTTAGCGTCGCTTAACACGGCAATGAATTAAGATATAATTTTTTAAAATTTAAAATTTTAGGCGGCAGCTTTATTTAATTTTAAAGCTCGCCGCCTTTAATTTGATTTAAATTAATTTAATAAAGGAGCGTGCTGTTATGTTAAAAATTTTTTGTGCGTTAGTGATTGCGTTAGGGCTTGCGGGAAATTCTTTTGCGCAGGACTTAAATTTTAATGCTGAGAGCTATGAAGTGAAAGAGATTAATAACATAGCTTTCAGAGCTTACGAGAATATTTGCTATGTCTCACGGCCTTTAGAGCCTGAGTATCAAGTCATGAGCATTTATATTCCGGCTGAATATTTTCAAGACGGCGGGACGGTAAATAATTATAGTGCAGCTAATGCGCCGATATTTATGCCCAACGGCGTGGGCGGGTACATGCCCGGCAGGATTGCTGCGCCCGGGCTTGGCCGTGACGGCAAGGCTAACGCGGCGCTTAATGCGTTAGCGCGGGGCTATGTAGTTGCTGCACCGGCGATACGAGGCCGCACGTTAAAGCACGGCAAAGCTCCGGCGTTGATAGTTGACTATAAGGCCGCAGTGAGATACTTGCGTTATATTAAGCGCTTAAATTTATTGCCTGCCGGTGACACTGAAAAAATAATTTCTAACGGAACGAGCGCGGGCGGCGCATTATCAGCCTTGTTAGGCGCAACGGGCAACGCAGCTGAGTATAAAAAATATTTGGATGAGATCGGCGCAGCTGATGAGCGCGATGATATTTTTGCAGCGATGGCTTACTGCCCGATTACAGATTTAGATCATGCGGACATGGCCTATGAATGGATATTTAATGGCATTAACGACTATCATCAAGCCAAGATGCTCCGGCCTATGAACGGCGGCGGCAATAATCGACCGGAGAACGCGCCGCTCGACACGAAAGCAGCTGCATTAATGAGCGATGTTCAAATAGCTGCGTCGAATAAATTAAAAGCTATGTATCCTGATTATTTAAATAGCTTAAATTTAAAAGATGCGCAGGGTAATTTTTTAACGCTTAATGCTAACGGCGAGGGAAGTTTTAAAGAATTTATTAAAAATATTTATATCGCTGCGGCTCAAGGCGCACTTGATGCAGATAAATCAGCGCTTAATAATATAAAATGCTTTGGTGTTGATGGCGATAGAGTAGTGAGCATGGACTTAAAGGCTTATGCTGAATGGGCAACGAGGCTTAAAGCTGCGCCGGCGTTTGATGCGCTTGATAATTCAAGCGGCGAGAATAATGAATTTGGCACTGAGAGCATAAATGCGCAGCACTTCACGGCCTTTGCTTATGATAATAGCTTGGTTGATGCGGGCATTGCAGATGAAGCTATTATTAAATTACTGAACCCGTTAAATTTTATAGGCCACGATGGCGTGAACACGGCTAAGCACTGGCGCATCAGGCACGGCGTTCTTGACCGTGATACTGTTATTGCCGTTCCGGCTGTCTTAGCATTAAAGTTATTAAATAATAATTGTGCTGTAGATTTTAAATCGCCTTGGGGTTACGGCCACGCCGGCGACTATGATTTAAATGAATTATTTGATTGGATTGATAGCATTTGCAAGTAAAAAATTAATTTAAAAGCTTAAGCAAATAATATTTATTAATTAAATTACGCGCCGAGTGAATATCTCGAGCGCGTTTATTTTAAATTTCCCGCATGACTTTAAACAGCTCTTCAGCCCCGGCAAGGCCGCCCGGGCCCTTAGCATAATTTCTCATAACTACCCAGCCTGAATTTTTTAATTTATCTTTAAGCCTCGCGTCACAATCGCCCTTAAGCAAAATATTATTTTTATTAAGCTCCATGCTCTCGATATTGAAATTATGGCCGAAGCTGCGTATGGCAGTAAGTGCGATTAGCAAGCGCGTTTGCTCAGGAATTTTGCCGAATCTGTCTTTAATCTCACTTGCTATTGCGTTAAGCTCGTCGAGACCTTTTGCGCTTAAAATCCTGCGGCTGATTGTCACGCGCACTGACTCCTGCGGAATATAATTTTCAGGAATAGAGCCGGTGCTATAGACTTTCAAGCTCGTTAATTTAATCTCGCGGACGCCGCGCAGCCGGTCAAGCTCCTGCTCTAATAGTTTATAAAAAATATGAAAGCCGCCGGTTTGACCTGTGCCGTGCTGCGCTGTGCCGGTGACATCACCGCTGCCGCGTATAAATAAATCCCGCTCGGCGATTGCATAGCCTGAGCCCAAGTCCGTCATAGTCGAGATAGCTTCAAGTCTATCGACAGTCTCGCGCTTTAAATTATTTTTATCTGCCGGATAAAAGAAATAAGCAAATGCGTTTTCGCCCCGGCGGCCAACGCGGCCTCTGAGCTGGTACATCTGAGCTAATCCAAGCTCCTGCGCATCGTCGATTATAATCGTGTTCGCACGGCCTACGTCCAAGCCGCTCTCGATTATGGTCGTAGCGATTAATATATCTATCTTGCCTGAGTAAAACTCAAGCATAGTTTTCTCAAGCTCGCGTTCCGGCATCTGACCGTGAGCAATTTTTATATTTGACTCAGGAAAAAATTGCGTTAATAAATCTTTATGCGCCTGCATTCTTGAAATGCGATTAGCTAAAAAATAAACTTGGCCGCCCCGGTTAAGCTCATAAGCTGCTGCCTTGCGCACAAGCGAAGTCTGCCACGGGCCGGTGAACGTCGCAACTGGCAATCTGTCCTCAGGCGGCGTCGACAGCACTGATATGCTGCGCAAGCCTCTTAATGCCATAGCTAAAGTCCTGGGTATCGGCGTAGCTGACAGGCTTAATATATCTACTGCTCCGTAAATTTTCTTTAAGCCCTCTTTGTGCATAACTCCAAATCTATGCTCTTCGTCTATTATTAATAAGCCTAAATTTTTAAATTTCACGCCCTTCATCAAGACTTTATGCGTGCCGATTATAATATCTATCTTGCCCTCTTCAGCCCGGGCTAAAATTTTATCGCTCTCTTTCTTGGCAACAAAGCGCGATAATAATCCTACGCTGACCGGAAAGCCCGCTAATCTTGCCTGAAATGTCGCGTAATGCTGCTGAGCTAAAATCGTCGTCGGCACTAACACGCAGACCTGATAGCCCGATACCACAGCTCTAAACGCCGCTCTCAATGCAACTTCAGTCTTGCCGAAGCCTACATCTCCAACCAATAATCTATCCATCGGGAATGGACTTGATAAATCATTCATGATCTCATTTATGGCTTTAATCTGATCCGCTGTCTCAGTGTACGGAAATGCTTCGACAAATTTCATATATAAATCTTTATTAAACTTATCGTTCTCGATAGGCTCTAACGGCGGCCTGCGCTGCAGCTCACGCTTAGCAAAAATCTCAAGTAAAATTTTTGCCTCTTCCTGCGCACGCTCTTTATCTTTCTCAACCCGCTTACGCCACTTGCTGCCTCTTAAACTTCCAAGCTCGTTTATATTATTCTCGTTTTCATGCTCGCTTAACGGCGTAATTTTATGCGACTGCAGCACCGGCACTAACAGCCGCTGCCCTTCTGCAAATTCTAAAATCATCGCGTCAAGCGAACTGCCCATGCTTACTACAGGCTCAATGCCCCTGAATATTCCTATTCCATAATCTTCATGAATAACAAGCTGCCCAGCCGCTAACTGCTCCCGCCACTCAATCGGCGTCCTGATATTATTATCAGCCTCATAGCTCGTCACACCGGCAAGCTCACGGTCAGATATAACCGCAATTTTAGAAATTTTATCTAAAAAGCCCGAACTCAATTTTTTATTTATTATATTTAAATTTAAATCTTTAAATAACTCGTCCTGACTTTCGATAATTCTTGTGTTCTTAGTGTAAATAAATATTTTATATTTTTGCGCAGTAAGCTCATGGCAAAAATTTATAAACGCCTCGAGATTGCCTTTAAACACCGGCGGTTCTTCATAAGCAAACTCAGCCGTTAAGCTCGGCGTTATATTACCCGTGATTTTTAATACATCAAAGCTCGACAGCTTATATAAAACTTCATTCCAGCTATTTAAATTTAATTTATCTAAATAAAGCTCATTAAACAGCCACTGAAACGACTCGGCCTGCGCGTTAAGCTTGTTAGGCTCAAAGAATATAACTCGCGTCTCAGCGCTCATCATCTCAATCGGCATAAATATTAAATTATTATCATTTATATCTTTATTAAATATGCTATGCAGCTCGAGGCTTTTAATTAAATTATTATTATTGCTAAAGCTTCGCTGACTTGAGCTTTTAAACGCTGCGATGCTCTCAAGCTCATTATCAAAAAATTCTAATCTGCGCGGCGCAGCATACGCCGGATCAAATATATCTATAATAAAACCGCGCGGCGCATACTGTCCCGGCGCCCATACTAAATCAACCCGCGTATAACCATTATCCTCAAGCCACGAAATTATATCCTCACGCTTATATTCACTGCCTGTATTCAAAATAAATTTATTATGCGTCAAGCTGCACGGCGTCATCAACGCCCCGGGCGTCGCAGCTAAAATATTTAAAATATTATTTTGCCGTCCAGTGCGCCAACGCCTTATTACTTCACCGCGCTCCAATAACAAAGCCGTTAAATTCTCAGCCCGCGAGTTTAACGGCAGTTCTTTTAAAATTAATATATCTATATCTAAAAGCGACTTGATATTCAGCGCAAACTCCTCGGCCTGCCTCTCATCAGCAAATAAAACTAAAATATTATTATTTAATTTTAAATTATTAAACAGCCAAGCCCGCGCCGCGCCGCCAACGCGTTCAAGTATCTCGGCATCTTTAAAATTTTTTAATTCATTTAAATTCTCTATGACAGGCCGCATGGTCAACAATCAAGTTCCCTTTTCCTTTCAAGCAAATATAAGCCCATGGCTACAGCTAAGCCCAATATAATTTCTACATCAGCAAGATTAAAGCTATATAAAATATTTACGTAATCTATTACATAGCCTAAATAAAGCCGCTCGGCAAAATTTGCCGCTGCGCCGCCGCCTGCTAACGCCAGCGCAAGATTAATTTTAAAATCCTTAAATTTATAAAATATTAAACATAAAATTACAGCTAAAGCTACGCAAGACAAGATTAAAGCTATATATTTAAAATCATTAAACAGGCCAAAGGCAATGCCGTAATTAAATTTTAATTCAATGCCTAAAAATTTTGCTGCGCTTAAGGCTATAAACTCAAGCAGCAGCGAGCAAATAAATATTAATAATAATTTTAAATTTTTTTGCATAATTAACTTGCTAAGTGATTAATCATGCTTGCGGTGTAGCCTGCTCCAAAGCCGTTATCGATATTAACGACAGTGACGCCGCTTGCGCATGAATTAAGCATAGCTAATAAAGCAGCAATGCCGTTAAACGATGCGCCGTAGCCGATACTCGTCGGCACTGCAATAACCGGACAGTCGGCCAAGCCTGCTATGACGCTCGCTAATGCGCCTTCCATTCCGGCAACTGCAATAATAACTCTTGCAGTCATAATATCGTCTATGTGCGCAAGCATCCGGTGAAGGCCAGCAACTCCGACATCATACAACCGCTTAACTTTATTGCCCAACACTTCAGCCGTGAGCGCAGCCTCTTCTGCAACGGGAATATCGCTCGTGCCGCCGGTCGCAATAACTATATCGCCTATGCCGTCAGGCTCTGGCATTCCGCCTATCACTCCAACCTTGGCCTCAGCATAATATTCAAAATTTAATAATTTTAATAAACTCTCAGCTTGACTTGCATCAAGCCGCGTTATTAAAATATTTCGCTGATTATTATTTAGCATAACTTTTGCAATCGCGGCGATCTGCTCAGGCGTCTTGCCTGCACCGTAAATAACTTCAGCTGCGCCTTGACGAACTTTCCTGTGCAGATCTACTTTAGCAAAGCCTATGTCTTCAAAGCCCTTAAGATTTTTAAACGGCAGTTCTTTTAAATGCAAAAGCGCATCGTCAACAGTCAAGCTTCCGTCGCTCACTTGCTGCAATACGCCCTTCAAATCCAAATTATTCATATTTAAAATAAAATATTTAAAATTTATTATCAAAAAATCCCCGCGCGCATCGCGAGGATTTTTAATTTTTTAAATTATATTAAAGCTAAATTATATTAAAGCTTAAAGCTTAAAGAAAATGCACGTTAGAACGGCTCAAGCTGTCGATTGCGTGAGGCTCTTTGCTCTCGTCAGCTATGCCTATAGCCATTACGCACAAGACAGAAAGACTTGTCGAGATATTTAATAATTTTTTGACCTGACTGTCGGCCATTAACTGACCTGAACGCCTATTCATAATTTGAATCCAGCAGCAGCCGAGCCCTAACGCCTCAGCCTCTAATAAAATATGCGACGCTGCGATAGCTGCATCGACTGCCCATACGTCGCTCTTCTCAGGATTGGCCGTGACGACTATCGCAAGCGGCGCAGACTTTAACGCCTCAGTCGGCCCGTCCTTGCACGCGGCAAGTTTCTCAATCTTGACCTTATCCTGCACAACAAAAAATTCGCACGGCTTCGCGTTCTTGCCCGACGGCGCAAGAAGCGCTGCGTCAACAAGCGACTTAATCGCTTCTTCGCTCACTCTCTCGTTCTTAAACTTCCTGATGCTCCTGCGGCGGCTCATTAACTCCAGCATAACCCAAATCCTCCCTTAAAATTTTTATTGCAAAAAATTTTATAAAATAAATATATCACAAATCTTTTAAATATTTTAAATGCTATAATAAATTAAATCTTAATTTTCAAAACGAAAGCGAGTGATTTTAGTGATTAATCTTAACAGCTACAGCAATCTCGGCGAGAGCGGCATGTCACTTATGCGGCAGGCTCAGGCGACGGCAGGCTCAGCAGCTGAAAAAGTTGCCGACGGCGATATCGACGTCTTAGACATCGCTCA
This sequence comes from Synergistaceae bacterium, assembly GCA_017470785.1. Lineage (GTDB taxonomy): Bacteria > Synergistota > Synergistia > Synergistales > Aminobacteriaceae > JAFUXM01. Next base: position 8,187 of record JAFUXM010000043.1, on the reverse strand, counting down.
GACCTCAATGGACATGAGCAAGGCGAAAGTGCAAATGGCAATGGGCGCGTTCTTAGTCAAAACTCAAAACGAGCTCACAAATACCGCCCTCGAAATTCTTATGCCCAGAGATCACAAAGCGTTCGGTATCGGCATAAATCACGACAGATATTATTAATTTATTAAAATAAAAGCCGCAGCTTTTTATTTTTTAATTAAGCTGCGGCTTTTTTATTTAACTTAACTTATTTTTTTAATATCTTTATGTATCGCATAACTGGCAGCAGCTGCGATTGCGCACAGGCCAACATCTATCATCCATATGATCCCGTAATTGCCGCTCTGCGATATAAAAATGCCGCCGAGCCATGAGCTAAGAAATCCGCCCAGCTGATGCCCTATAAAAGTAATACCGAATAAAAAGCCGAGGCTCTCCGGGCCGAAGCGCCGTGAAACGGCTTCAGATGTCGGTGTTACTGTAGCATCGCCGGTCATGCCTAATACAGTAATAAACAAGAACACTGATAATATATTTTGGGGAAGCAGCAGCATAAATACCAGAACAATCACCGCACGTATGCCATAAAGCGAACCAAGAACTTTGTTAAGTGAGAGGTGCTGACATAGAAAGCCGCACAGCACAGATCCTGCCATGCTCGTCAATCCGAACACAGTATATGCCAAAGAGGCTGTACTATCAGCTATGCCATAAGATACAATCTGCGAATAAATATGCGTTTGAATTATACACATATGGAAGCCGCAAGTCCCAAAGCCAATCAGCAGCTTTCTATAATCAGGATCAGCAAGCGCCTGCCTCAGCATAGTCCAAATATCCATATTTTCTTGCTTCTCTTTGACTATGCTTGCTGACATAGAAAGCCGCGCAATCCAATAGCATATCGGCAAAAGTATTAACACAGGCACGCTGAGAAAGATTAATAGCTTGCCTACGCCAAGCGATGCCTGCAATGCCTGCATAAGAGGCGACAGCAGCGAGCCGCCTATCCCGCTGGAAGCATTAAGAATACCCGAGGCGGCGGATGCCCTGCGTTCACCTAACACGGGCGATATTGCGCCCATGATTATTCCAAAGCAAACCGCGCCGGTTCCGGTAAAGAACATAAGTCCTACAGTAATAACCAACATGATAACTGAGCTTGCTAATGTTGTAAGCAAAAGACCGGATGCCATCAAAAGCGTACCTAAGATCAGCACAAAGCTATTTGATTTCTTCAGGGCGATAATGCCGAAAAAAGGCTGAGCCAAGCCATACATTAATTGGCCGACTGCTGCGGCAAAGCTGACATCAGCATATGAAACACCCGTACGGTCGGCCAGTGACTGCACAATTATTCCAAAATTACTGCGGATGCCGCCGCTCACCATATACAATACGCATCCTGCCGCAATCAACAGGAATGAGACCGCTCCGCTCTTGTATTGTTTATTCATATATGCTCTCCAGTTAAATAGATTTTATCGCTAAAATACGCAGCGCTGCGCGACTATAAAATTTTTATTTAATTAAATTCTTTATGCAGCAAGCTCGGCTGAATGCCCGTGTTATTCTGATACTTGCCTTGATTATTATATAAATCATACTCGCCTTGAATAGTGTGATAATAAATCTGGCAAATCTCTACGCCGGCGTAAATTCTCACCGGCTGCACGCAGCTTAGCTCAAGCGTCCAGTAGCCGGCAAAGCCAATATCACCAAAGCCTGCGGTCGCGTGAATAAATATTCCAAGCCTGCCTACAGACGACCTGCCCTCAAGCATCGGCACGTACTTTTCAGTTTTAGTATATTCAGCCGTCCGCGCTAAATATAATTGCCCGGGATTTAAAACTAATCCTTCATCAGGAATAATTATTGTTTCAGTCTCGCTGGGCGTCTTCATGTCTAAAACTTTATTTTTATAAATTAACAGCTCGTTAGACAGCGACAAATTATAGCTATTGGGATTAACACGCTTTAAGTCAAACGGCTCGATTATAATCCCGCGCCCCATCTCTCTTACTATCTCTCTGCCTGAAATTATCATGATTTTTATTATATTATTATATTAAAAATATATTATTATATTAAAAACGGGAAGAATTTTTAAACTCTTCCCGCTAAAATAAATTTTTAAATTTTAATTTAATTATTTTTATTTCTTGGTGTACAAGAACGGGCCGGCGGTCTCAAATCCGATTTTCTGATAGCCGAATATCTGCTCGGTCGAGCCGACTAAGAAATAGCCGCCGGATGCAAGCGCCTTGAAAAATTTCTCGTACAGCGCAGCTTTAGTCTCATTCGTGAAATAAATTACGACATTGCGGCATAAAATCAAATCAAAGCCGGAGTTAAAATTATCTTCGATCATGTTAAAGCGCTTAAAGCTCACGCGGCGCTTAATCTCAGGATTGACCGTGTAAGTATCGCCGCCGTCGCTGGTCGTGAAATATTTATTTAAATATTCTTTCGGCACGTTAATTAACTGCGCCTTGCGATACGTAGCTTTTTGAGCAATATTAATTGCGCCTTGGTCAATATCGCCGGCTAATACCGGATTCATCGTGTCAAGGCCGCACACCGCCGATAATATCGCAAGTGAGTAAGGCTCTTCACCCGTCGCACAGCCCGCGCTCCATAACTTTAAACGCTTAGTCCCGCGCTTGGCTATTAATTCAGGAATAATTTTGTCCCGCAGCTTCCACCACTGCGAGTCATTCCTAAAAAATTCAGATACGTTTATAGTCAAATGATCTAAGAACTCACGAAGTTTTTTATCGTCGTTCTTCATCATCGCAAAATATTCGTCGTAGTTCTTAGCTCCCCAGCGACCCATAAGCTCATGCGTCCGGCGGTGTATCTGATCTTTATACGAGTTTAAATCAATTCCGCTGAGCCGCTTAAAATTCTGCTTGAACATCGTATAGCCCGGCGAATTATAATTCCTCTCTTCCACTTCATCAGCCTCCTTAATTAATTTAATCTTCAAGTACTTCTTTTTCTTTTACTTTATAAATTTCATCAATCTTTTTAATATGCGAATCAGTAATGTCCTGAACCTCTTTAGTCAAATCTTTTAAATCATCTTCTGTTATTTCAGAAGCCTTTTGCTGCTTCTTTAATAACTCAATAGTATCACGCCGATAATTTCTAATCACTACGCGGGAGTCCTCGGCCTTTTTAGCTAAGACTTTCGTAAGCTCGACGCGGCGCTCACGCGTTAATTCAGGCAATTTTAATCTAATTACAGTGCCGTCGTTCTGGGGCGTCATGCCTATGTTAGCCGCTAAAATGGCCTTCTCCATAGCCTTCAAGCTCGTCTTGTCAAACGGCGCAATCTGAATTACGCGGCCTTCCGGTATCGTCACGTTCGCAAGCTGCTTGATAGGCGTCGGCGTCCCGTAGTACTCGACTTTAATATCATTCACAAGCCCAGGATGCGCCCGGCCGGTCCTTATCGAAAGATAATCGTTCTGCAAAAACGCTATGGCCTTCTCCATGTTCTCTTTCAGTGCTTTTATCTCAGGCATAGATATTCTCCCCCTTATTCTTAAATTTTAAATTTTTAATTACAAACTTCCGAGCCGATGCTTTCGCCGCTTACTAACGCCTTATATAAATTACCGGACTCGTTCATGTTTAAGACTAATAATTTAATATTATTATCGCGGCATATTGCAAATGCTGCTGCATCCATGACTTTAATATTATTTTTCAGCGCGTAATCATACGTTAAGCTCGATAAAAATTTCGCATTAACATTTTTATTTGGATCAGCGTCATAAATGCCCTTCACATTCGTACCTTTAATAATACACTCGGCGTTAATCTCAGCTGCTCTTAATGCAGCCGTAGTGTCAGTCGAAAAGAACGGGTGGCCAGTTCCAGCTGCAAATATAACTATATTTTTATTCTCAAGTGCATTTAAAGCTACATCACGCGAATATAAATCAGCAATAGGCGGCATGTTAATTGCACTCTGAACAATAGCTTTCACGCCTAATTTCTTTAACGCATCTTGAAGAGCCAGCGCATTTATAACAGTGCCTAACATTCCCATGTAATCAGCTTGAGTGCGCTCAAGGCCAAGCGTCTCGACATCGCGGCCGCGCAAAATATTTCCGCCGCCGTTCACTATCGCTATCTCAAGGCCAGCATCGCAAAGCTCCTTAATCTCAGCTGCTGTACGCTTCGCACCGGCAAAATTATCCTCGCCTAACGCCTCGCCCGAAAGTTTTAATAATACTCTTTTATATCTCATATCTCATAATTTTTAATCTAAAAAAACTCCGGCAATAATTTAATTTAATTCAAATTAAATCACGCCGGAGCATATTTTAAATATTTAAATTACTCGCCGATTGCAAATCTCGCGAAACGCTTAATAACAATATTTTCGCCCAGCTTGGCAATTAAGGCCGTCACTAAGTCCTTAATCTTCTTGTCAGAGTCTCTGATATATTCCTGCTCGAGCAAGCAATTACTCTCATAATATTTTCTTAACTTGCCTTCAATAATCTTATCAAGTCTATCAGCAGGCTTGCCCTCGTCGATAAGCTGCTGACGGTACACATCGCGCTCACGGTTCAATACTTCTTCCGGCACTTCTTCCGGCACTAAATACAACGGGTTAGCCGCCGCAATCTGCATTGCAACTTCATGGCCAAGCTCATTAAACTCATCAGTCTTAGCGACAAAGTCAGTCTCGCTATTAATCTCGACCATTGCGCCGATCTTAAAATTGCTGTGAATATACGTGAATACGCGGCCGTCGCTTGCTGTGCGCTCAGCCTTCTTAGCAGCCTTAGCTAAGCCCTTCTCACGCAGATAATCTATTGCCTTCTCCATATCGCCGCCGGTTTCAGCAAGCGCCTTCTTGCAGTCCATCATGCCGGAGCCCGTGCGCTCCCGTAACTCTTTTACAATCGCAGCCGTAATTTCAGCCATAATTAATTAATTCTCCTCTCTTGCGTCGTCAGCGTCGCCCTCGTAGGCTTCATGCAGCCGCTCGCGCATTTCAATTAAGTCCTCATTCTGGGCGCTCATCGCCTCGGCCTCAGCCTGCGCAGCCTCATCATCCGACTGCAGCATCAGCGCATCCTCGCCCTGATGACCTTCTATAACCGCATTGGCCATTAACCCAGTCACTAATTTTATCGCTCTTATAGCATCATCATTGCCCGGTATGGGATAATCTACCATCTCAGGGTCACAGTTCGTATCAACTATCGATACAACCGGAATGCCAAGCCTCTTAGCCTCAGCTATCGCGTTCTCTTCACGTCTCGGGTCAATTAAGAATATCGCATCGGGAATAGCAGTCATCTTCGCAATGCCGCCTAAATACTTCTCAAGCTTAATCTGCTCTTTTCTAATTGCAGCGGCCTCTTTCTTCGTGAACTTGTCCCAGCCGTCCTCTTCTTCGTCATACTTTCTAATCTCAAGCATACGCTGCACGCGCTTGCGTATCGTCGGGAAATTGGTCATCAGGCCGCCGAGCCATCTCTGATTAATATAGAACTGCCCGCAGCGCAGCGCCTCTTCTTTTATAGTCTCCTGAGCCTGCCGCTTCGTCCCGACAAATAAAACTCTGCCGCCGTCCGCCGCTGTCTGCCTGATAAACTCATAAGCCTTATCAAGGCCTTTTACTGTCTTCTGTAAATCAATGATATAGACGCCGTTGCGCTCCGTGAAAATATACGGCTTCATCTTGGGATTCCAACGTCTGGTCTGATGTCCAAAATGAACGCCGCACTCCAATAGCTGCTTCATACTGACTACTGACATTAAATTAAACTCTCCTTTGCAAAAGTTATACTCCAACCTTACAGCCATATGCCCATGGCTGTAGATCCTCCGCCGCCCGCGTTAAATTTAAAAAAATTTAAAAAAATTTAAAAATTTTAAATTCACTTTTGCATTTAATGCAGGCGTGTGTTATCAAAAATTTAACACGCTTAAACTAATTAATTTAACTAATTAAACAGTATAACATATTTTTAAAATTAATTTACAAAATTTCATTCATGCTGCCGGTTCTATAACCTTTTAAATCTAATGCAATATAATCAAAGCCGAAATTTTTCAGCGCGTCATAAACTTTAACGCGCATAGCTTCATCTAAAAATTTTTCAAAATCTTCAGGCAAAATCTCTATACGAGCTATAGCCTTGCCATGCAGACGCACTCTTAATTGCTTAAATCCAAGCTCATGCAAAAATTTTTCAGCCTGAGCAACTAATTTTAATTTCTCAAGCGTTATAACCTCACCGTAAGGCATACGCGACGCTAAGCAAGCAGCCGACGGCTTGTCCCACGTCTTTAAACCTAACTGCCGCGATAATTCGCGTATCTCACTTTTATATAAATTTGCAGCCTTCAACGGACTTTTAATATCAAGCTCTTTAATAGCCTTAAGCCCAGGCCTGTAATCATTCAAGCTATCATCAAGATTAGAACCTTCAGCTACATGCTCTATGCCGCGCTCAGCTGCAAGCTCTTTAATTTTTTTAAATAACTCAAGCTTGCATATATAGCATCTGTCAGGCGGATTTTCTTTAAAGCCCTTAACGCTCAACGGCTCAGCTTTATAAATTACATAATCTATATTATTTGCCTCACAAAAATTTTTCGCCTCGTCAAGCTCGTTATCAGGCATCAAGCACGAAGCCTCGATTACAGCAATAACTTTATTGCCCAGCACGTCATGCGCAGCGCGTAATAATAAAGTCGAGTCCACGCCGCCTGAGAATGCAACAGCAACGCTGTTTAATTCACTTAAATAATTTTTCAGCGCGTTATACTTATCTTCAAGCTTATTTTCAAGCATAAAAAAATTTACCCCCTCGATTTATAAAATTAAAATTTAAAATATTTTAACATACTAATCAAGGGGGATTTAATCCCTGAATGGGATTAAAATTGCGGCCTGCAAGGCTTTAATCCCTGAATGGGATTAAAATTGCGGCCTGCAAGGCAAATAATTTTATTTAATACTAATATTAGCTTCTTCAGTTTTAATCTCCCAGTGAATTAAGAAAGTCAGAGCGCCGCGCAGCAAAATCACAGCGCCTAATATAACAAGTTCGCTCCACTCGCGGACTATGACAGTACGCAGCACCTCGCCGCCGAGTTTAAATTCAAGGGCAAGCGCTATGCCCTGCGCAAGCGTGAGCCTGACCTGCGCATCCCGCTTGAGACAGCCCCATATGCTCTTGATAGTCGTGATAAATAATATTACAACTCCGACGCATTCCATCAATAAAACTCCGTACTGAACTACAAGCTGGAAGATGCTCTCGATATGCACTAATAATTCCATGCTTCAATCATACCCGCCTTTTATAAATTAATAAAATTAAAGCCGGACGCGAACATCCGGCTTTTTTAAATTTTAAAATTTTAAATTATTTAAAATAATTAATCTTCAACTTGCCCTCGGCTTTGAGATACTCGCTTAAGAGCTTATAATCGACCTCGTTGGCTTTTGCATAAGCATCAGCGTCAGCAAACGCATCGCGCTCATCATAGCTGCCTTTAGCTAAAAATTCCTGCCACTTAGGCAAGCTTGACGCTTGTTTAACCGCAGCCTCTAAAGCTTTAACTGCACCTTCAGGCGTGCCGCGCTTAGCGTAAATGCCTCTGGCTGGCCCTAACACTGAGTTAATGCCAAGTTCAACCGTGCATTCCATCTCAGGGAAATTCTTTAAACGCTTCTCACTCACTGCTAATAACGGCACGGCACTGTCTGCCTTAATCAGCTCTTCAAGCTCGTCAGTGCCGGCAATGATTAAATCAATGTCGCCGCGCACAAGCGCCATGTTCATCTCACGGCCTGACGGATACGGCACGGCTAAGACTTCAAGACCTTTAAACGTCTGCGTCTCGACTGCGCCGTCAAGTCCAGTGCTCGCTAACATGCCAATATTAATATCGCCCGGCTCACGCTTTAAATACTCTAACATCTCCGAGAACGAGTTATAGCCTTTCTCAGCCATTGCGCGTTTAGACGCTGCAAAGATATTCACGGCGTGAACTAACCGCGCTACCGGCACAAACTCAGTCTTGAAATTCATGCTCGTTATGCCCTGCATGTCAAGCATAAACATGCTCTGAGTGCCAAGCAAAAAGATATAGCCGTCGGCAGGATTTTTGTAGACGTACTCGACACCGTTCGCGCCGTCGCGCCCGACTATGTTAATTACTTTCAC
>JAFUXM010000042.1 GCA_017470785.1 Synergistaceae bacterium | reverse complement strand
CTATGACGCTTGACTTGCTCTGTAAACACACTGTGAATTTTCCCTCTTTCGGCTTTTGCTACAGGAATCAGCTTTCCGCGATATAGATACAGCATGTATTCATGGCCAAAGCGGATAGTAAATGCCGCTGGTATACCATTAACTTTATTCCATATCATTCGAGCGTGCAGTTTATAGCCGAAAGATTTTGCAATCATTTCTGCGTCAAACAGATATTTATCAATCGTCCATAAAAACATCACGGCGTTTTTCTCCATGAGAGCGTCTGCAACTTTTAAATGACCCCGAATTTCCTCAAGAGAACAAACCGGATAATCAAGAGGTTTTCCTGAGCTGTTTTCACGTACGGCTTTTTTCCCGCCGCGAGCTTGTTTCCATGGCGGATCGGCTACAATTAAGTCGTAGCGTTTTGTTGAATTAAAAATATCAACGTAACTCATGCTCCGAGCCACACCATGTTCTGAACTTTGCCGATAGATTTATCAAGCTGCGCCATTTGCTTTGATAAATTTTTTTGATAACGCTCGCGCGGCTCCCAGTATGGATTAGACGAAAACGGCTTTATAAATGCGATGTTTACGCCGTCACGGTTTTGACTGTTATCAACTATCCGCTTTATTTCAAGCTTGGCCTCTTTCAAGTCCTTAATAAGCTGTTCCCGCTGCTCTTCGCTGCAGTACTTCTTTGCCATTTTTAAAAGCCCGTTAATAGACGTCATGCACGCAAGGCCAAAGAAATTTCCGATGTTGACAGTAATGCGGCCTGTCGGATACGTAATTCTAAAAAGCTTCATCATTTTTATCCTTTCCTAATTAATCCATTTGATAACCGGCTCGCCGCAATAGCCTTTTTCCCATACGAACCATGCATAGGCCACTGCCGAGCTGGGATATTTTTCAAATTCGCCGTTCTTTGCGCAGATAAGCCTTGAAGAGCTTACATACACGGTCTTAGGCGGAGTCTTTTCGAAAAACGCCCGACGGTTCTTACCCTCTAAGAACGTAAGCTTTAAGAACATAGCGGCTTTGGCGTTAGGCTTTATGACCTTTACCGCTTGTTCTGCAAACTCTAAGGCGTATCTATAAGGCGGATTAGTGATAATATCGCCGGTAAAACTGCCCTCAGGTTTTTCGCTTAAGAAATTTACAGGTGCAGGCCAGCCAAAGCCGCGATAAAATAAATCAGTTGATATAACTTCATGACCGGCCTGTTCAAGGACTTTTGACAGGTGGCCCTCACCGCAAGCGCATTCCCAGATTAAATGCGCAAAGCGCTCTTGTTCAAGCAATAACTCGGCTGCTCGCGGTTCAGTCGCGTAATAATCATGCTCTTGCCGTATTTCGGCACTGTGATTTGACGCGCCCAGTGTTACGAAAGAGCTTCTTGAGTCACCTGTCCAGTCTTTCATTTTTTATTAGGCTAATTAAATTTTTTATTAGGCTAATTAAATTTTTTATTAGGCTAATTAAATTTTTTATTAGGCTAATTAAATTTTTTATTAGGCTAATTAAATTTTTTATTAAGCTGATTAAAACGCAGGCTCGCCTGTAAGCGGATTAATATACGGAGTATACGCAGGAGCAGGAGAGCCTACTGACTGGCCGACACCAGCGAAGTCTGCGGCAGCTGAAGCGCCTCCAGCTAATGGCTCGCCGTCGCGTGTCTTCATGACATTGCCGAGGCCGCAGCCGATACCGCGTCTCCCAGCCTGATTATAGCCGAAGAAATTAATTGTCACGCGGGCATACATACCGCTGTAAATGTCTTGAGGCGCAAGCTCGGTGTTAATATCGCTCTGATGGACAACTTGAGGCTTTTGCTTAGAGTTTGCAGTAATAACCCAGCAGCCCTTGCATTCAGGCCCGTAGGCCGTGCCGTTATCTTTAACGCCGTCGCCGTCATGAACAGGGGTAGGCATAACAGGCGGTTTGACTCCGCCCCAAAGCCTTGTCTGAGCGTCAGCTGCCGCTGCCTCTATGCTTGCGTCGATATTTTGCTTGACCGCTATATCGCTCTTAGGAATAAGCAGCGTTACTGAATATCTCGGCTCAGCGTTCGGATTGCTGCTGTTCGCCCGAGGCGTAACTAAATTAGCATAGCTTAAACGTACTTCACCAGTTAAAACACGCGTTGGATTGTTGTTATACATAAAAATTTATCCTCCTAAATTAATTTAAATTATTTTCAAGTCAGTTTAAATTTGCAAAATCTGATGCTGCACTGTTAAACGCTTTGCGGCTGTCGCTTGCTTCAGCTAAAGCCGGTTTGCCCTGAGGCTTGACTATAAATTGCCCTGCCACTTCGGCAAATTTAGCTGCTCCGATAGCTTTTTCTAATTGAGCCAATGACTTAGGTACATAATCATAAAGAACAGCACGGTCATATCCTGCCTCTATAAGCGCATCAAGTGCTTTGTCCTGATCGCTCCACGCTCTTACACTTCTGCCTTCTACGACTTTATAATCAGGTATTGACTCGCCTTTAAGCAAAAGTTCAAGTGCGTATTCTTCAACTGCCTTATACCAAGCTGCAAGTTCTTTGCCTTTCTTCAAGGCAATACTTATCTCGTCTGGAGTAAGCAAATCAGGATTTCTCGCAAAGTCTTCAACAGCACTTATCCGCTGTTCTGCCTGAGCTTTACATTGGCCATTAGCACGGCAGAATCTGCACCATGCACCGGCCTTATACTCACCAAAGCCCATATAAGCTTTCTGAGCAATAGGCTTAATGCTTTCGCCCCAAGCTAACAGCTCTTCAGCTGTACAGTGCCAAATTTCATAACTGCCAAGCCTCGGCTGGTCAATGCACGTCTCTATATTCTTGATACTATCGCCGTAAAGAGGTCTATAAAGCTTTAACGCGCCTAATGCGTACAGCATCATCTGTGGATTGGCCTCGGCTTTAACAGGCACGCCCTTGCCATGCTTATAGTCCGTAATAACAAGCGTGTCATCACCAAGCATTATGCAGTCGCAGAACCCAAAGCCCTCTGGAATATAATCAGTCAGGTCAACTTTAATCTCAAACGAGATATGAGGCTCATGTTTAAAGCTCATAGCCTTTTCCATGAGATGTTCAGCATAAAGTTCAGCTGTATTAATCATCTCATCATTCCAAAGAGGCTCGGTCTTCAAGTCTTTAATTGCCGTGTTATAGGCGGTCTTCTTAATTTTCTTGAACTTAAGTTTTGCCATAGCCTCGCAGGCTTTATGCGCTATCGTACCCTCGATTGCATACTGGCTCGTGCCGCTGTCTGGAATACTTGCTTCAAGCCTTGGGGCGAGCGTGCAATTTAGCCATCTTGCAAGCGGATGACGGCGAGAGCAGGGCGTGGCCGGAACTCATATTGCAGCCCCTAACTTTCTCATTTCAGTTGCGAACGCGCCAAGCTGTTCAGGCTTTAACTCCATTACGGCTTGAACTCCGAACGAGTGAAGCAAGTTCATTAAGTCCTCGATTTTACCGGCATCCATCAATGCAGCTCCTGCATTCATAATCTGGTCAACTGTGAATTGAGGCGCACTTGCCAACGGCACAGAACTTACTGACGCAGGCTGGGGCTGGGGCGCTACGGGCGCGGGTGCAGGCTGAGCTTTAGGCGCTGTAGATTTGTTGCTAAGCGCAGCTGCAAGGTCATTAATCGCCTCTGCCACTTCAGGCATCGACACTGTCACTTTGACTTCTAACATGGATTTCATCCTCCTAAAAATGAAATTAATCTAAAACTTCGTGCGAAATACGTTTTCGCGGTTACGTCCTTTTCTGAAATAAAGCAAATCAGATAACGGCATGCATTCATTGCCATACCAATCTTTAAGTGCTTCTTCAGCTACTTTGTAATCGTTAAAGCTAATCGGCCTTGATTGTTTCCAATACCCGTTAAAAGCTTTAGGCTTTCTTAGTACGCCTATTACGCTGTTAGGGAAGCCCTTGCTGCTCACTCGGTTCAAAATAACTTCGCATACACGGCGCTTGTCAAGTTCCTTGTCGTCATAGCACTCTCCTGCGAGAGTTTGAGCAATGGCCTTAATATCGCTCTGGTTAATCGGCGCGCTAACGGCCTTATCGCAGCTGCAAAGCATGATTGTTATTATTGCTGCCTTCGCGAATTTATTAATTGATACCACTTCCATTGTTAGCTGTATTTAGCAGATTCAAAATTTAAAGGTAACGGCAAGCCTGATAAAAGCCGTCTTATAAAAGGAGCGTCGACCGCGATAATCTTTATAAAGGGGCGTTATATAGAGGCCTTCAGTTTCATAGAAGGGCGTCCAACAAATCAAATTAAAATTTTAGGAGGTAATTTATTATGTTGGACAAAATCGAAATGAACGAGCGCAACATTAGACAAGCTTTAGCTGATTATCGCCGTTATACGTATCAAACTGAAGAAATTGATAACGTATCGGACGCCTTTATTGAGAGGCTGGCAGCCGATAATTACGAGGCTAAAAGCGAATTGCGGGCTTTGTTTAGCAAATCGCCGGTATGGAATGATGAACTCGACGCGATAGTAATTAACGGCTCTCGTACGCATAACACCGATCCGTGGCGTGTTAAACGTTTAGCAAATGATATTTTTAATGACTGGCTGCGTAACGCAAGCGATACGGACTATTCAAATTATCTTAATGCTATTGAGTTTTTCGCTAATAATTCAAGTCTTACAGACAGCGATAAAAATTATTGCATTGACGCGATTAATACGCTTGCTCCTAAGGCTTATCAGCCCGGCAAAAAGATAACCCGCGTTTTTAGGTCTTTATGTCAAGCCCTGAATGTTACGGAATGCGACAATTTCAATCGCGATTTTGCACTTATTGCAGATGAAATGACGGCGCATAAAATAGATTTTAAATTATTTGTATCCATCAACCCCGCGCATTTTATCACAATGAGCAACCCTAAGCATGATTCACGCGGTAATTTATTAACAAGCTGCCACTCCTTCAATTCTACAGAATACACCTATAATTGCGGCTGCGCCGGTTATGCACGCGATAATTACACGTTTATTGCCTTTACGGTTGTTGATCCTGATAACAAAGAAACTTTAAATAATCGTAAAAACATGCGGCAAATATTTTGGTACAAGCCGGGCAGCGGCGTTTTACTTCAAAGCCGACTTTACAACAGCGCAGGCGGGACGCGCAGGGAACAGGCCGAGTCGCAGATTTACCGCGATTTAATACAGCGCGAAATATCGGAATTGGAAGGGCAGCCTAACCTTTGGAAACCTAAAAACTATACTGAAAATAAGAAAATTGAATTTATACCGGCTTTCGACTTTGGAGGTTATCCCGACTGGATATACAGCGATTTTGCGGCTAAAATATGTATACGTAACGATCAAGTCGATAAATACAGCGACGATAGACGAACACGCTTTTATATCGGCGCGCCGGGTCTCTGCATACAATGCGGCGAGGAAATATCGGAGGGCTTGTATTGTTGCGAGTGCGGCGGCGGCGCTGTTTGTGAGTGTTGTGATGAACACGTACACTCAAGCGATTTATACACCGTTCACGATAGTTACGGTAACGAGCTTTTAGTTTGTGAAGACTGTTTGGAGCGGTATTATACACGATGCGATTATTGCGGCGAGTATCACGAAAACGACAGTATGACAATAGTTGACGGCGAAATTCCTATTTGCCGTAACTGCTTAGAGGCGCATTATACACAATGCGATTATTGCGGCGAGTATCATAGTAACGATGAAATATTTGACGCTATAGACGCTGACGGCGATCGCATTTATGTTTGTGAAGGCTGCGCGGAGTTAAACTTTGTAACTTGCAGGGAATGCGGCGAGTTAGTCCATATGGACGCCGCTATAACGGCGCGTGATACAAACGGCGATTTAATCGATATTTGCCCTGATTGTGCAGATAATTATTATACCAAATGCGAGCATTGCGGCGAGTTAGTCCCTAACAGCGATATTAAGGCAGTGCATGATGAACACGGTAACAGGCTTGATGTTTGTTCTAATTGCGCTGATAATTATATAAGCTGCGCTGACTGTTACTGTTTTATACCATGCGATTTATTGCCGGAGGGGCGCCGCCCTAATTGCAAACATATACATAAAGAGGAGGCTATAGCTTAGTGGAAAAATTGGAGTTCTTTTTGAGGCCGGCCCAGGCTGGCCTCTTTGATTTAATTTTTAAGCGTTATAAGGATAAGGCTATTACTAAAGAGTGTAGTTACATTCTTGTTCAAGGCGAATCGCCGGTTATGCTGCTTGCACATCTTGATACCGTACATTCCGAGCCGGTTAAGCAGATTTGTAAATCTGAAGACGGCAATATCATCATGTCGCCGCAGGGTGTAGGCGGCGATGACAGATGCGGGGTTTATGCTATCGTTAAGACTTACGAGCAGTCAAAAGTTAAGCCTTGGCTTTTATTCACTTGTGACGAAGAAATAGGTGGTATTGGAGCAAGCGTGTTTACTGATGATTATTATGACGGTAAGCTGCCTAAAGAATTAGATGATTTGAAATTTTTAATCGAGATTGACCGTAAAGGCAGTAAGGACGCGGTATATTATGACTGCAATAATGCAGAGTTTGAGGCTTATATCACAAGCAAGGGCTTTGTTACAGCTTACGGCTCATTCAGTGATATATCAGTCATAGCTCCGGCTTTAGACGTAGCAGCGGTTAATTTGTCATCAGGATATTATAACGCGCATACTAAGCACGAGTATATTAATCGTAAGCAGCTTGAAAACGTTATCAGCAAGGTTATTGAAATTGTCGCCGAGGCGGCCAAGCCTGAAACTCCGAGGTATGAATACCGGGACTACTTAGACAGCGCGCCTAAATATCTTGATGATATGTACAATGGCTTATCTCATATTTACAGTAAAGAAGAGCTGGAAGACTACCGGAGAGAATATGGCGACGGTATGATAAGTCAGTTGTATCAGAATGAGTTTGGTGATTTATGGTATTGAGAATAGGCGGCTTCAAGCCGCCTATAGTGTAGCTAAGAAAGGACAAGTGTAATGATACAGGAATACATAATTAAGATTAAAGAAACTTCAGAAATGGAAGTTGTGATTTCAGCCTCATCGATTGACGAGGCTAAATTTTTAGCCTTAGAAGCATGGAAGAACGGCGATTATATTCTTGACGCTGAGCATTTTAAAGACATCGAGTTTACAATTAAGGAGTGTGAGGAAGAATGGTAAAAATAATTAAAAGTTCCGCCGAGCTTATCGGCGAATATGAGCCTGAAGCAGATTTAATCAAAATAGAGCGCATGGCTCGCAACTGCTACAATAGCCCGATGAGCGATAACGCGCAAGCACGCGGCGAGTTTATCAGCAAGCTTGTCAAGGCCGGTCATGAAAGCGTCCTTGAGCATGTCAGCGTATCGTTCATGCTGACAGTCCCGCGCTCAATAAGCCATCAGATAGTCAGGCACAGAATAGGCGTCGCATATTCACAGCAGTCGCAGCGCTATATTGACTTATCAAAAGAGCCGCTGAAAGTCATAGCTCCTGTGCCGGAGCTTAATGCAAGCGAGCTTGTGCTATGGCGTGAGAGCGTCGAGTTTGCGGCTTTAACTTACAATAAATTAATAGCTGCAGGCGTGCGGCCAGAGCAAGCGCGGGTTGTGCTGCCTAACTGCACGGTAACTAAGCTCGGTATGACTGCGAATTTAAGAGCATGGCGGCATATCCTGAAAGAACGTTATTTAAATAAGCGTGCCGATCCAGCTATACGTGAAGTTATGTCGCAAGTCGCAGCTAAACTTAAAAAGATGTATTCGTCGGTGTTTGGAGATATTTAATTTCAGTTTTTATCCTCGCCGATTTGACGGGGCTTTTAATTTATTTAAGGGAGAGATTTTATTATGGTGGTAAATTTATTAGCGGACAAGGTTAAAACTGACGGCGCACTCCGCTTAAAACTAAATGCACTGAGAGAAGCTGAAACGTTGAGCAGGCAGGAGTTTATATTAGAGCGCTGCAGCAAGCGCGAATTGCAGCAGATATATGCGAAATATCTAAATCAGCTGCCTAAGAAAAGCATGAATAAAACTGCATTGGTGCGCGGTATTATGCTTGCGGTAGAGTGTAATACTCCCGGCATAATAGACTTTGACGTTAAGCAGCGCATATTAGAAGCTAAGAGTAAGGCCGATCGCATAGCCGTATTAGAGCATTGCACGCGCCGCGCCTTGCTTGAATTTGCATACTGGAAGCACGAGAGCCTGAATAATGAGCCGGTTGTAATATTCACATATGACAGCCGCCGCAGTATCGAGGCTAAGTGCATAGCACGGCTTAAGGATTAGAAACATCCGCCGTTTTATTTAAGGAGAGTGTTTAGCATGACTGATTATATCAAATTTTTAATGGCCGCAGCTGATGAAGATACGCTTAGACGGGTTGTTAGTGATTCCGCAATCAGTAAATTAAAGCCTGTTTTAAAGGCTAACGGTGTTAAGGGTATCAGCAAGATGAAAAAAGCTGATATAGTCGAGGCGGTAATCAGCTTAGTGCGTGCAAGAAAAAAGCCGCAAATGTCTAAATATGATGCTGCATTGAATATGATATGCGAGGCAAGCTCTATCAGTGAAGTCAGGCAAATAATCGATAAAAATTTTACAGTTAAAGAACTTCGTAATCTCGGGTGGGCGTTCTTTAAGAAAAAAGATTTACCGAAGAGCTATATAGTCGAAAAGCATGTCATACTTTGTATTCATGAAATAAAGAGGCGCTTTCTCAAACTGCTGCAGAATGTTGAGCCGAGGGTAGATATACAGCGTTTATTTCAACTGTATTTAGCTACTGATGATTTGCCTGATACGCTTGGTGAATTGAACGAGCTTATTTTTTATAAACTTAATTCGGTATTATCTCACATATCAAGCCTAACCGGCATTAAACAGAATTGGGATACCGTGGATGTATTCGCCTTACACCGTTATTTAATCGATGAGTTAAAGACTAAAAAAGCGGTTGAAAAGCAGGAGTTGAGCGATGAAGATTTTATAGCTGAGTATAATATGCTTTCAGATATGGCGCTGCCGCCTCAAAGTGAATATATGAACACCGTAGTTGATAAGGCGCAAAGCCTGGTGGAAAAAGCTAAGACCTTTAATGAACAAGAGGATTTGTTAAACACATATGACAGACCTTTAATTGAGCTGCTTTTTGCAAGATACACAGGGCAGCCTGCAGCGCACGGTGTAATGAAGTCTTTGATGATACGGGCTATTATGAGGCTCATAGAGATTCGTTCGCCGGAGTCGCTTTGTGATCATCATGTTGGTGAGCGCGTATTAGAGGCTAAGAGCAAAGCCGAGCGTATAGCCATATTACAAAACAGCACGCTTTACGGGTTATATATTTTTTCAGAGTTGAAGCACGAGAGCTTGAACCCTGCGCCGTATATATCGTTTGATTATGAAAGCCGGCGCAGCATCATAGAAAAGTGCATATCACGGCTGAAAGATGACTAAATCAATTTTAGGAGGCGCATAACATGTTAAAAATTATAAGCGATTATGATTATTACCCGACACCTGACAGCCTGCTTGACGAAATATTAAAAGATATTGACTGGGAGCGTGTCAAGACAGTACTTGAGCCGTCAGCGGGCAAGGGTAATATAGCTGAATATATCAGGCGGCGTTCAAAAAAATATGCGCGTGATAGCTGGCACAGCGGCGAAGAAATTTACGGCATTGACTGCATAGAGATTGAGCCGGAGCTTAGGGCAATTCTGAAAGACAAGGGCTTCAGGGTTATTCATGATGACTTTCTCACTCTGCATACTTACAAGCACTATGATTTAATTGTCATGAATCCGCCGTTTTCAGCCGGAGCAAAGCATCTGTTAAAGGCGATAGACGTGCAAGGTTTAACCGGCGGTAAGATAATTTGCATCTTAAATGCCGAGACTATACGCAATCCGTACACTAATGAGCGTGATTTATTGAGGCGTAAACTCGCGGAGTTTGAGACCGATATAAAATTTTATCAGGATGAGTTTAAACATGCTGAGAATAAGACTGACGTTGAAATAGCCGTTATAAAAATAAATATTCCGGCTAAGGAACGCCCGACGACTATATTTGAAAGCTTACGCGACAAAGAATATCAAGAGCCTGAAAGCAAAGAGTTTAACGAGATAGCTCCGTCGGATATGATTTTAGCCTTAATAGCTCAGTATAATCGAGAGATAGAGTGGGGTATCAGGCTGTTTGACGAGTGGACGGCTTTAAATACGGGCGCATTAAACGGGGCTTTAATATTTTTAAGCTCAAAAGATTATATTACCGACTATGATAAAAAATTAAACGTGAATAAATACGTTTATGAAGTTAGGCTTAAATATTGGCATGAGCTTTTTGACCGGCCTGAAATTAGGCGCAGAATGACGTCTAATCTTTATTACGATTATCATTCGCAGTTAAATACTTTTGCCGATTATGATTTTTCATTCTTTAACATAAAGACGCTCATGATAGACATTATGAAAAATCTTGTCGGCGGGGTAGAAGAGTGCATAATAAAATTATTTGACGAGCTGTCGCGCAAATATGCGTGGGAT
>JAFUXM010000004.1 GCA_017470785.1 Synergistaceae bacterium | reverse complement strand
CATCCGGCGCTGTGCCGGTGATAGAGGCTTAACGCCCGTCCGGCTCGGACCGGCCTGCGTTGTCTTAGACTTAATTATTTAATTTTAATTTTTTACGCCCATCCGATGCTGTGCCGGTGATAGAGGCTTAACGCCCGTCCGGCTCGGACCGGCCTGCGTTGTCTTAGATTTAATTAATTAATTTATAATTAAATTACTCCATCATTTCGATGAACGCGCCCATTCTGGTATTCAGCTGCTCTTTGTCGCCCTGATAGTAATCAGTCTCGATTGTGATGCAAGCTGCGCCTTTATCGCGCATACGCTCATGGACTTGATACGACTCGACGCTGTAAGTATGGCAAGCCTGCAGCACTAAGTCAACGACGCCGTCAGCTTGATACTCTTGCTTTAAATTTTCAAGCAGCTCGAGCCGCGCAGTGTTAGGCGTCATGCAGGAGCATGGAATGTGCAGATATTTTTTAGCCAATGCTTCGTAAGGCGGCAGCGTTTCGTCAACAAGTTCATAGAGCGGCTTTAAGGCCGTGCAGTTCTCAAATGCTACGATAAGTCCGCCGTTCTCTTCGATTGCGTCAAAGACTTTCTCAACGCTCTTGCCGACCGGGCAGCCCGTTACGATAATGCGCTTCTTACCGGCCGGGACTCTGCGCTCGCCGGCCTCGTAATTTTCCCGCGCCTTCTGCGTCAGCTCTTTAATAAAATTAAGCATGTTGCTGTCACCGAAAGAAATTTTAAAGTACTCGCTGACTAAATAAATCTCACGGCCGGTGAACGGCGCCGGATTTAACTTCGCAAGCGCATAAAAATCCATCATGATTTTGCGCTCTTCGTTGCGTTTCTTAATCTCGCGTCGCAGGTCGTCTTCTGTAATTTTTACTTTAAACTCATCTTCAAGTCTCTTAGCAAAGCGCTCGATCTCGGCCTGCCATTGCTTAATTGCTATGTCATTGACGGTCTGGGGCAGCTGCATGACGTGAACCGGCCTAAGCCTATTCATGAGTTCATACATCTTCTTCTTGCCGTCGCAGGTCGTCTCGCCTAAGACTAAATCGCAGAAATGAAAGTACGGGCAAGTGTCGGTCAGGGCGAAGCCGTAGCTGGCCTTAATCAACGGGCATAAATTGCTCGGCAGATGCTCTTCGGCAGCTGAAATTGGCTTCTCGCTCGTCGCGCATAAACTTGCAGGTATAGCCCCTGCCGCCCGTATCACTTCGTAAGGCGAAAACACGCAGTAAGTCCCGACGACTTTTGTCCCCGCCTCTTTGGCTTCTTTGATGCGCACCGGCCCGCTCGGCAGCGCCTTGCGCATCTCCTCAAGCATGAGATTAATATCATGCATAATAAAATCCCCTCTCAAATTTAATTTTAATAATTAATAATTTGAGCTTGTATTACATGGCTGAATGAGTTTATTATACACTAATTTAAATTTTTAAATTAATTTATTGCAATAGGCTCAGCATTGCCTGCGGCAGCTGATTTGCCTGCGCGAGCATACTTGTGCCGCTTTGATTTAAAATTTGCAGCTTCACAAAATTCATCATCTCTTGAGCCATATCAGCATCTCTAATTCTGCTCTCAGCCTGCGTTAAATTTAACGCCGCCGCGCTGATATTTGCTGCAGTCTGCTCAAGTGAATTTGTATAAGCGCCTATTTTAGCTCTCTGCGCGATGACTTTTCTATAAGCATTATCCAAACTTCTCAAAGCATTTACGGCTGACTTTCTGTCAGTCACGTTTATGTTATCAATGCCTAAGGCCCGCGTTGACGCGTCGCCGATGCTTATGAACATGTCCTCGCCTTGATTAGCGCCGGTCTGGAAAGTTATGCCGCGGTCAACTAAGTGCAGCGTCTCAGTGTAAGTATTATTATTAGACGCTAAAATATATTTCTTGCTCGCCTCGTTCCATGAGGCTTTTATCCCTGAATTAGCATCAAATTCTAAGTCAAGATTTTTATGAATTATACCCGAGAGTTTATTGCCTGAGAATTTTACGCCGCTTGCGATCATGCTGCCGGAGTGAGCGTCGCTGATATTCGCGCTGTAAATATTTTCACGTGATGACTGAATAGTATTAAGTCATCACGCGTTTAATAAATCTTGGCTGCTGGAGCTGAAGGTCAGTTCACCGGCCTTGCCTGCAACGGCGCTGCGTATGAGCATAGTTGCGTGCGTCTCGTTACCGACTGAGCCTGATGCACGCGAATATTCTAAGCGATTTATAATTTCATCTGTTAAGTCAGGATAAAGGCGCTTCAACGAGCTGGCCGGCTCTCCGAACGTAAAGTAACGCTTGCCGGTATCGGGGTCTTGCAGGACATAATGGCCGTATGCGTCCGTCTCGTATGCTTGATCGTTATACACCGGCGTTTCAGTCAATACAGACTCTGAAGTGTTAGCCGTGCCGTCGGCTATGCTGCAAAAATTTAAAGAATTATTGGCATACTGGCTTTGATTTAAGTCATATGCTATTGCGTCATTTATTTTCTTTGCTGCGTCGTATATAGTGTCGTTAGCGTAGAGCATTACGCTTGCGCTTTTACCGTCGCCTTGATTGATAGTTATAGTCTGGGGCTGATTTAGCAAGAATGCGCCGCTTGCGTTATAAAACTGGCTGATCTCGCGCAGCGTGCAGGGTTCTTCAACCCATGCGCTTGGAGGCTGCGGCTGCGTCCGTGTTACGGCCTCGTCAAGGGACGAGTCATCAAGGTTCATAGTAAGCGTTGGAGGAGTACTCCAAGAATCGTAATGGCCGTAGCCTATATCTTGAACTGTACTCGAAGAGCCTTTACTTTTTGCATCTACCATTCCCGAGCTTCTAAGCCCTGCTTTTATATTAATTGAAATTTTCCCGTGAGAATGGCATGAGCCGCCGATGCCTGCGCTTGCAGTTGTGCCAGTGTATGTTTCGCCTCGGGCTGTGACCTTGCCGCCGGTGATAATAATATCTGTATAATCTGTTGCGAAGCCGCCGTGGGCTGCATTGCCGATGCCAGCACCGCCGCCGCCCGTTGCTGTGACATTGCCGCCGCTTATCGTAATCGTACCGCCGCCGCCTGAAGTTGAGTAGTCGCCTTTGCCGCCTCCGCCGATACCTGCTGCGCACTTCGCACCAGTGGCTATAATCGTACCGCCCTTAATCATAATATTGCCGCCTTGGCCAGTCTCGACGCTGCCGCCGATGCCTGCTCCGCCGCCGCGAGCATAAGCAGTTGAGCCGCCGCCCGTCGCTGTCAGCGTGCCTTCAGTCTCGCCGTCGCCCTCAGCACTGCTTAAAATTAACGTCGCGCCTTCCGGCACTTCTAATGCTGCCCGGCCTTTGCCGCCTAACATAGTATTATTGCCTGATAAATAAACGTCTGCACGGCCTCCGGCCTCAACGTATAATGCCGGACTGTCAGTGCTGCTCATGTCGATATTAATATCTTTTAAAAATATAGTCGCGTTGACACCGGCTGATACTACAATGCGGTTGTTAGACGCCGTGACATTGCCGTTCTCGTCAACAGTACCTATTATGCTGTATGCGCCGTCTTGAGTTATAGTCAAAGTATTATTATCTATATTCCAACCGCTGCCCGAAGTCCGGCCAAGGCTGTCTATATTATTAACTATGTCAATCTCGTACGGATACTCGTGGGGCTTGCTTACTGTCATGATATTGCTCTTCAATACCTGAGCCTCGCCGGCCTGTGCCGTTATCTCGATTTTATAATTGCCGGCCGCGCTGACCTTCTGCCCGAATTGATCTTTATCAAGTATCGCGCCGCCGACTATTGCCTTTAATTTTAAATCGCCGGATGACCATAACGCACACGAGCTGCCGTCGAGTATGCGCTTTTTATTAAACTGCGTAGTCTGGCTGATATTATCTATATTATTTTTAAGCTCGTCTAACTCAAGCTGTATATAGCTCCGGTCTTCAGCTGTTAAAGTGTCGTTAGCGGCCTGCACGCTCAGCTCACGCATTCTGTCTATCATCGAGCTTATTGAGCTTAATGCGCCCTCGGCTGTCTGCAATAAGCTTATGCCGTCCTGCGTGTTAGCAGCTGCACGGTCAAGACCTGCTATCTGTGAGCGCATCTTCTCACTGATGGCAAAGCCAGCCGCGTCGTCCGAGGCAGAATTAATTCTAAGACCGGTCGAAAGACGCTCAATAGATTTTTGCATGGCTGCATTATTATTATTTAAACATTTATAGCCCTGCAAAGCCGGAATATTATGACTGATAATCAAAGCGCGCCACATCCTATCTTAAATAAAAATAAAATTTAATATAATTCTTCATATTTTTTTTTTTTCGGCAATATCTCATTTAAATTTTAATTTTTAAAAATTATTTTAATTATTTTTTAATGTAATGCTTGACATTATATTTTTATTTGCTAAAATTTCTAATGTAATAAATCATATTACAAATTTAAAAATTTTTAATTCAGGAGATGTTTTAAGCTATGAAGCTTGCAGTTGTTTGCGCAAATGGAAAAGCCGGCCGTTTAATCACTGACGAGGCGGTCAAAAGAGGTCTTGACGTCACTGTAATAATACGCGGCGAAAATAAGACAGCGGCCAATAAGGTCATAACGAAAGATATTTTAGATATTAAGCCTGAAGATTTAAAAGGCTTTGACGCAGTTATCGACACATTCGGAGCGTGGACGCCGGATACGCTGCCGATGCACAGCACCTCGCTTAAGGCTTTATGTGACGCTGTCTCAGGCACTAATACCCGGCTCTTAGTGGTCGGAGGCGCGGGAAGTCTATATGTAAATCCGGAACACACGATGACTTTATCGCAGACGCCGGACTTTCCTGAGTCATGGCAGCCGCTGGCAAATGCAATGGCTAAGGCATTAGCCGAGCTGAGAGAGCGCAAAGACGTAAAATGGACTTATATCAGCCCAGCCGCAGACTTCCAAGCCGACGGCGCGAAGACAGGCAAATATATTTTGGCCGGTGAGGACTTCACGCTGAATGCTAATAAGCAAAGCTATATAAGCTATGCTGACTATGCGGCCGCGATGATTGACGAGGCAGTGAACGGCAATCACGTAAATCAAAGAATAAGCGTTTTAGCCGAGTAAAATTTTTAGAATTTAATTTAAATTATTTATTATTGAATTAAGGAGATGTTTTAAGTCATGAAGAAAATTCTTTTAGTTCTTGTATTTGCGTTAAGCTTTGCTGGGTTTGCATGGGCTGAAGTCGCTAAGACGCCCGTGATTAAGGCCGTGAATTTAACTGCCGGAGCAGTTGCGGTGTATGACTATGGAGACATTAAGCTTCACGCTTACGCGACTAAAGACAACATGAACGACGAGTGCTATGTCTTAGAAAGTTCTAAAGGCTTAGTTATATTAGAGTCGACGGCGTATAAAACTAACGTGAACGAATTTGCCGAATATATTAAAAGTTTAGATAAGCCCGTTGACGGAGCGCTGCTGTCGTATCATCCTAACGGCTATAAAACTTACGGCGATATAAAAATTTATGCAACGCGTGAGGCGCTTGCGAGCTGGCAGCCCGGCGGCGGAGTTAAGGCATTGACTGACAGCTTCGTTAAAGCTTTAGGCGACGAGGTCGCGGCGGACTTGCCTGCTCAAGCCGAGATAGTTAATTACAACGACGAATTAACTCTTGCCGGAATTAAATTTAAAATCTTAAAAAGCACCGACGGCGAGGATTACTGCGTAGAGATCCCTGAGATTAATGTAATTTACCGTCACATGATGGGTTCTAAAGTTCATAATATTTTGCCGTCTGTTGCATATATCGAGGCTGAGATAGCAGAGCTTAAAGATTATCAGGCCAAGGGTTACGAGTTAATTTTAACCAGCCACTTTGAGCCGGAAAAATCAGATGTCTTAGGCGAGAAAATTAATTATCTCGAGAAAGTAAAAGAATTTGCGGGCAGCTTCAAAACACGCAGCGAATTTATAAAGGCCGTTACGGCAGAGTTCCCCGAGTATGCAGGCGAAGCCTACGTGAACATGAGCGCTGGAGCATTATTTAATAAATAAAAAATCTTGCAAATATCAAGCCGCTTCACTATTGCAATACATATACTTGCCTGTATAGATTACTTTCAGGACAGCTGCAACGTCACCAGCGAATTTCTGGCCGGAAGCATACAGGTAAATCCGGTTATCATACGGCAAATCCTGCTGAAGTTAAAGTCAGCAGGATTTGTTCGCGTGTCGAGAGGCCGCACTGGGAACATAACGCTTGCTAAAGAACTTAGCCAGATTACCTTCTATGACGTGTATCAAGCCGTCGAGTGCGTAAGCGCTAAAGACGAGGCTGGGACAAAAGCAAAGCTGTTTAGGTTTCACGAGCGGCCTAACCCTAAGTGTCCGGTCGGGAAAAATATTCACGCTGCACTTGATTCTAAGCTTGATTATATTCAACACTCAATGGAAGACGAGCTGCGAAAGATAACAGTTGATCAAGTCTCACACGAGATTAAAAATTTAAATAATTAAAATTTAAATATAATTCCGGCTATTGCTGCAAATGCGATAAGCAATACGGGATGAACTTTAAATCTGCGCTGCGCAATAAAGATTATCACGCCTAAAATTATAGCTTTATAAATAAATAAATCAGCTAAATTATGGCTTATGCTAAACGCATTTAAATCAATCAGCGCGACCTTTGCAACGTTAAGGCCGGCTGCCGTTATCATTGCGATAGACGCCGGTCTTAAGCCGTAGAAAGTCCGTTCAAATTTATTTAAAAATTTAAATAATTAAAATTTAAATATAATTCCAGCTATGGCCGCAAATGCGATAAGCAAGACCGGATGAACTTTAAATCTGCGCTGCGCAATAAAAATTATCACGCCTAAAACTATAGCTTTATAAATAAATAAATCATTTAAATTATGGCTTATGCTAAACGCATCTAAATCAATCAGCGCGACCTTAGCAACGTTAAGACCTGCGGCAGTTATCATTGCAATAGATGCCGGTCTTAAGCCGTAAAAAGTCCGTTCAACCAGCGGGTTATCTTTAAATTTATTTAAAAATTTCGCGATAATTAAAATTATTATCACAGACGGCAAGGCCAGTGCGAAGCTGGCAAGCACGCCGCCTATCACGCCCGAAGTTTTGAAGCCCGCGAAGGTCGACATGTTCACGCCGATAGGGCCGGGCGTCGACTCGGCAACTGCTATCATGTCGGCTATGTCTGAATGCGTGAACCAGTTTGTCTTGTCAGATATTGCATATAAAAACGGCAAGGTCGCCAGGCCGCCGCCGACTGAAAATAAACCCGTCTTCATGAACTCGTACATTAATTTAATTAAAGTCATGGCTAATACTTTCTCCTAATAAATAATCCCAGCAAGCCTGAAGCTATTACAAGCAGCGCCGGCGAAATTTTAGCGAACGCGTTTAACATAAATATAATTAAATATAACGCAAGCGTGAGCTTATCGACAATGCTGCTCTTCCATAGGCGCATCACGGCCTGAACTATCAGCACGCACACGCACACCCGAACTCCTGCAAAGGCGTGCTGTATGATCTCAAGCTCAGTGAAATTAGTTAAGAACGCCGCGATGATTAATATAATTATAATCGGCACGGTCAAAAATCCCAGACCGGCTGCAACAGCGCCCATAACACCGGCGCGCTTCTCGCCGATAAAGGTCGATACGTTCAGCGCAATAATCCCGGGCGTGCACTGCCCTATCGAGAAATAATCGCGCAGCTCGTCAAGGCTCGTCCACTCTCGCTTATTCACAAGCTCCCGCTCTAAAATCGGCAGCATCGCGTAGCCGCCGCCGAACGTCACGCTGCCTATCGCCGCAAAAGTTTTATACAGCTCCCATAACTCACTCATAAATTTATTCACCTACTGTTAATAATTTAATAATTTATTGTAATTTTTATAATACAAATAATAGCCGCCGATGTTATGCTGCACGTCGTCAATTCTAACTCTGTAACCGTCCTGCCGTACCATGAACGTATCAAGTATCTTATCAGGCTTGGCCATGTACATCGCATACTCCGGAAAGAAATAGCCGTTAAGCTGCCTATGAACCCGCGTGTCTATAGCCTTTATTAACTTATTAATATCAAATTCCTTCGCTTGAGCATCGCTCAACTTATTATAAAATCTATCATAGACTTCAAACGCCGCCATTAACAATTCAAGATTAATGTGATTTGTAGTCTCACGCGATTCTATAAACTGCAGATTTTTAAACGCATTCTGCAGCGCAAATTCATAATATTTATCATCATTAACATATTTTAATAGCTCGTTCAAGCTATACGAGATCCAATGGTCTTTATGCTTAATATAATTATTCGCGATGAAATTATCAACAGATTTAAGTGCAGCGTCAAGATATTTTTTGTCATGCGTGAGTGAGTAAAGCCGGACTAACGCGAACGTCGCTTCACCGTCATAAAACACAGTGCGATACGCGGCCTTGAGCTTAAAGTCTTTAGCATTCAAGACATGTACAAACTTGCCGGTGTTCAAGTCCATCATGCTTAAGATACCTGCGCCTAACTTTTCGCATAAATCCAAATAACTCCCATCTTTAAAGTCTCGCGCCGACAGCTTGTTACTAAATAAATCCATATACTCAGTGAACGCTAATACAGCGATGCCCATGCCCCCGAGCTTCAGCTCGCCGGCCTTGGCCTCATTAACATAAGCAGTACTATTATCTTTATAAATCACTTGCGATACCAAATAATTTAATGCTCTCTCTATTGCAGCTTTAAGCTTGTCACTGGGATTGAGCCTGTAGTTCAAGCACAGCGCCCATACCGTTCCTGCATGACGCAAGATATTATAGCTGTTAATTTTATTATCAAATCTTGGATACATGCCGTATATAAACGATCCGTCGGGCGTCAGCTGCCTTAACAAAAAGCTTGCAGACTTAGTGATCAGCTCACGGGCAAGCTTATCATCAACTTTCACATCGCGCCGGCCATAAGCTAATTTATCATCATAAATTAAGCTAAATATATTATTGCTCTCATCGCAGAGCCAGCCGCGCGTATTAAACGCTATGTAACTTTCCGGCAGAGCTTTTAACTTCATCTTCACGTCTCGCGCCGACAGCTGGCTGCGGCCGCTCTTGGCTAAATAATTATTTAAATAATTTAAGTCAATGCCGCCGGACTTATAATCATAAATCTTCGCGCCGTTCAGCTCAGCCTCTAACAGCGCTAAATTAAATTTCTTGTCAAACGCTAAGCTATTTCTATAAAATTCATGCCGCGATGCTTTAATCTCACGCTTCAAGCTCTTGCTGCTAATAGCTCTTGCGTTAAACGCAATATCAGCCTTAACATATTTAATATTATTGCTAAATGCCTTTAAGTCCTGCTCGGCTGCACTAACTGCGCCATGCCATGCAGCGTCTAATTCACGTCTCGCGCCGACAGCTATATTATCAGCATTGCAGCTATAAACTCTTGCCCGTGACTTGCCGTCACTTAAAGATATAAACACTGCATTCATCTCAGCCATATCGCCGCTGGCTATATGCGCATATAATAAATTTGCTTTATCATGCAATAACTTTAAATTATCATTAAATCTTAAATTTTCTTCTTTATGATAGAGCCATACGCCGGCGCAAATTATCAGCGCAAATATTAACGCAAGCATAGCTGTCGGCGCGAGACGTGAAAATATTGAAGTCGGCGCGAGACGTGAAATATTGTAGTTTTTAACTTTACTCATAAATTTATATTACCTGCCTTTAATTTTTAATTAATTCTTCATGAGCTGCGCTCACGATTTTATTTATATCAAGCTCAAAAATTTTATCATCACGCGTGAGGCGGCACAAAAATTCTATGTTGCCTTCCGGCCCTAAAATCGGCGAGTGCGTCAGGCCGGATATAAATAAATTATTTATAGCTTTAATAAAATCTACAACTTCGCCTAATATCTCAGCGTGAATTTTAGCGTCACGCACAACGCCCTTGCGGCCTAATCTTTCACGGCCTGCCTCGAACTGCGGCTTAATTAATATCACGGCCTCGCTGCCTAAATCCAAACTCAAAATTTTATTTATCACCGGCAATATCAACTTCACCGAGATAAACGACGCGTCGCACGAGACAAAATCAATATTATCATCAAAATCTTCCGGCGCTAAATTTCTTGCGTTAGTCCTATCCATTACTACTACTCGCTTATCAGACGCGAGCCGCCAGATTAATTGCCCATAGCCTACGTCAACCGCATAGACTTTTTTAGCTTGATTAGCTAATAACACATCAGTGAAGCCGCCGGTTGACGCGCCGATGTCAACGCAGATTTTATTATTAACGTCAAGCTTGAATGCATCAAATGCCTTCAATAATTTATGGGCGCCGCGGCTCGCCCAGTTATCTACACTTTCGACTTGAATTTTATCAACTAAGTCCTGTGATATTTGAGTGCCGGCCTTAGTTACGACTTGCTCATCAACTCTGACTTTACCGGCCATGATTAACGCCTGCGCCCGAGTTCTGTTCTCGGCCAGTCCCAAGTCAGCAATAATTTTATCCAAACGTTCCTTAACAACTTTCATATTTAAATATAATTTTTACAGCTATCGATAATATTATTCACAGTCAGCCCGAACTCTTCGCGCTGCTCGGCTATGCTTGCATGAGCTACGCACATATCACTAATACCAAAGCGTTTTAACTTAATATTATTATTGCTGTCTAAAATTTTAGCTGCGATGGCCTCGCCTATGCCGCCGGCTAAATAATTTTCCTCAGCCGTGACTATCAACTTAAATTTATTAAATATATTATTTAAAATATCATCGTCGAGCGGCTTCAATCTCAATAAATCATACACAGCCGGTACAGGCAGCCCTTGCCTTTCGGCCTCGGCTCTGACATCCAACAACAAATGCGTCGTGACACCGTGGCCAAGCAATGCCCACTGATTACCATTTGCTATTTCATTTATTGCGTTAAAGTTCAAGCTGTCGGCGTGAGACGTGAAATTATTATCATTATAAATAACACGCTCGGGTAAATTGCCTCGGGGGTATCTAATCATAATGGGCGAAGTGCAATTTGCAGCGTGATTTATAACGGCCTTGAGTGAGTTGTAATCGCACGGCGCATAAATTTTAAGATTAGGCACTGCGCGGCACCATGATACGTCTAATAATCCCTGATGCGTATCGCCGTCCTCACCGACTAAGCCTGCCCTGTCTATCATCAATACCACCGGCAAATTCTGCAATGCAATATCATGCATGAGCTGATCCATTGCCCGCTGCAAAAATGTTGAATAAATGAACACCCACGGCTTCAAGCCGCCGGCTGCCATTCCCGCTGCCATAGTCAGCATGTGGCTTTCAGCTATGCCCACGTCAAAAAATCGTGATTTAAAATTTTTGCGAAAATTTTCGAGCTTAACGCCGGTTGACATCGCTGCAGTCAGGCACACTATGCGCTCGTCTTTAGCTGCAAGCTCTTCGACTATCGCCGACGCTGCATTGCTCCAGCTTTGAGTTGCAGATTTGCGTGAACTCAACGGCGCGACCTGATGATATTTAGTCGGGTCTTGCTCGGCCTCTTTAAGTCCCTTGCCCTTTTGAGTTAAGAAATGCAGCAGCACGGGCTTTGCATCGTAATTTTTCGCCAGCTCAAATATCGTCTCGCACGACGCTATGTCATGGCCGTCGAACGGTCCCCAGTAATTTATGTCTAAATCATCGAACATATTTTCGGGCTTGACCAAATTTTTAATCTGGTCGCGCACTGCCTCGAGCTTTTTTGCAACGCCCTCGCTTGCGTATTCTTTTATCGCGGCCTTGAGCTTGTTATAATTTTTATTGGCCGACAGCCGCGCCAGCATAGTTGAGAAGCCGCCGACACGATTGCTTATCGAGTGCTTGTTGTCATTCAGCACAATAATTAATTTAGTGTTAATTTCCTGAACGTAATTTAGTGCCTCGAGTGCAAGGCCGTTTATTAATGCGGCGTCGCCGATAAATGCGATTACATTACGCTGCTCGTTTAACAAATCGCGTGCCTTAGCGTAGCCCAGTGCAGCTGATATAGACGTGCTGCTGTGACCGGTGTTAAAGTGGTCGCACGGGCTTTCGCTCATCCTCGGGAAGCCTGCGAGGCCGCCCTTCTGCCTCAGCGTATTAAATCTATCAAATCTATCTGTTAAGATTTTATAAGCATAGCTCTGATGGCCGACGTCAAAGATAATTTTATCGTTGACCGGGTCGAACCGGCGCAGCATGGCGATAATTAAATCGACTGCCCCGAGCGACGAGCCGAGGTGGCCGCCGTTTTCATTTACAACGTTAATAATCAGCTTGCGTACTTCACTCGCCAGCTCCGGCAAATCATCCGGCAAAATATTTTTTAAATCTCTATAACTAAAATCTTCATGTAAAAAATTCATTAAAAGTTTTTTGCACCCTTAATTTAAATTTTAAATTTTAATTTTAATTCAGTATAGCAAAAGCAAATGCAAAAGCAAAAATAATATATAATTAAATTAAAATGTAAATTTAAAAAATAAATTAAGGAGTAATAAAAATCATGGCCGTTTATGAATGCTTGAGTGAAATTAGCAATAAAATTATAGCTAACAAAGATTTTTTGACTGAGCTTGACCGCGAGATAGGCGACTCGGATCACGGAATTAATTTATCGCGCGGGTTCACGGCTGTACTTGAGAAAGTCAGCAAGGACGAGCAGGACATGGGCGTGTCTTTAAAGAAGGCCGGCATGACTTTGCTGTCAACTGTCGGCGGAGCGTCCGGACCTTTGTACGGCACGGCCTTTATGGAGGCGGCGAAAGTTTTGACCGGCAAGACCGAGCTTAACGCGCAGGATTTCTTAGCAGCTCTCGACGCAGCCATAGCCGGTATCCAGAAGCGCGGCAAGGCAGTTAAAGGCGAGAAGACAATGCTTGATGCTATTATTCCGGCTCGCGATGCTTACGCTGAAAAGATAAATGCAGGCGCAGATTTAATCGCAGGCCTTGAAGCGGCAGTTAAAGCAGCTAATGACGGCGTTGAATATACTAAGACTATAATAGCGACTAAAGGCCGGGCAAGTTATTTAGGCGAGCGCAGCATCGGCCATCAAGACCCCGGCGCGACTTCCTCAACCTTAACGCTCGAGGCAATCTTAGATTATTTAAAGAATAAATAATAAATAATTAAATAAATTAAAAAATGACAGGCATAGTTATAGTATCTCACAGTTGGAAGATAGCAGAGGGCGTGCGCGACTTGGCGCTTGAAATGGCAGCGGGCTATGACGATAAAATTATCGCAGCCGGCGGCCTCGATGATGAAAATAAAACTATCGGCACTGACGCAATGAAAATTATGCAGGCGATTATTAAAGCTAATCAAGCTGCAGATAACGGCGGCGTTGTAATTCTTGCTGATATAGGCAGCGGCATCATGAGCGCTCAGACTGCGATAGAATTATTGAGCGAGAGCGATGACGATAACGAGAAGAATATTAACGTCAAGCTTGCGGATGCTCCGATAGTTGAGGGCGCGGTGTGCGCAGCTGTCGAAGCAGTCGGCGGCGGAGATTTAGAGGCCGTGCTTAATGCAGCTGAAAGCGCCCGCGGCGAGAGCAAATTATAAATTTAATTTAATTTTAATTTTACTTTAAATAAACGGAGGGAATTGCAGCATGAAGAAGCTTATTAATCAGGTTGACAGCATCGTTGATGAGATGTTGAACGGTATGGTCGACGCGTATCCAAACTACGTGAAGCGGCTTGCTGGTCTTGAGGTATTAGTTCGGGCTAATGCGCCGCAGCCGAAAGTTGCGTTGGTGTCGGGCGGCGGCTCCGGCCATGAGCCTGCGCACGGCGGCTATGTCGGCAAGGGAATGCTTGACGGTGCAGTGGCCGGTGCGGTGTTCACGTCGCCTACGCCTGATCAGGTCTATGAGGCGATCAAGGCTGTTGACGGCGGCAAGGGCGTATTATTAGTAATTAAGAACTACACCGGCGATGTCATGAACTTTGAGATGGCTGCGGATATGGCAGCTGATGACGGCATTAAAGTCGAGAAAGTTGTAGTAGCTGATGACGTAGCAGTCGAGAACAGCACGTGGACAACGGGCAGGCGCGGCATTGCCGGAACTATTTTTGTTCACAAGATCGCAGGCGCAGCTGCTGAGGCAGGCGCTGACTTAGCGGACGTTAAGCGTGTCGCTGAGAAAGTTATAGCTAACGTCAGGTCTATGGGAATGGCCATTGACGCGTGCACAGTTCCCGCCGCAGGCAAACCCAGCTTTGAGCTTGCAGATGATGAGATAGAGATCGGCATCGGCATCCACGGCGAGCCCGGCACCCACCGCGAGAAGATCAGCTCGGTAAATGAAATCAGCGATAAATTATTAGCAAAAATTTTCGCTGAGAATATTTATAATTCAGGCGACGAGGTCGCAGTGATGGTCAACGGCATGGGCGGCACGCCGCTTATGGAATTGTTGGTCGCGAACAAGCACGTCAAAGAAGTCTTAGCAAGCAAGAATATTAAAGTTGCAAAGACTTTAGTCGGTAACTACATGACGTCGCTTGACATGGCCGGCTTCTCGATTACGCTGCTCAAGCTCGACGATGAGTTAAAGAAATTATTAAATGCTCCGGCTGATACGCCCGCATTTGTACAGTTTTAATTAATTTAAATTTAAAAAAATTAAGAAGGGGCGCGGACTGCGTCCCTTTATTTTTTATTTAAAATTTTGTATAATTTGCTCAATGATAAACGTTACAGGCTTTGTAGTTTATTTTATTAATTAAATTAATTAAATTATGCAGGAGCGTAGGGAGATGAATGAATTTAATGAATGCTTGTTAGTCACAAATAATTACGAGCTGTGCAAGTGCGTGACGCACTGCGAGTTTATAGACGGCTCGGCGCTTGATGTGCTGATTGCCGTGCGCGACTGCGTGCATCGAGGTTATGCGCTGCTGACGCATCCCTTGTGCGGAAACTTAAGACCTCATCAGCAGCCGTTCAGATCTGTAATAATTAAATTTAATTATTTAAGCAAGTTAGATTTAGATTCACTCTCGCTTATCGAACATGCCATCGAAATTTATAATTTTAATAATATTATTGACGTAAAGACCTTAAGCCCTGAGTTATATGCTGACTACGCATTTATAGATGCAGAGTTAATGCGTGAGAGCTTGGAGCAATATAATTTAATTAATAAAAATAATTTAGTATGGCCTGAGCCTGCAGAGCTTTTGGATTTAAATTAAATTAAATTAAAATAAAAATAATTAAACGCCAGTCCGGCTCGGACCCGAAGCCTGCTGAGCTTTTAGATTTGAATTAAATAAAAATAAAGGGGGAATTTGTTTTGAAACTGGAACTTCACAGGTTGTTTGTGAAAGGTCTCAAGTTTGGTGAGAAGACCGGCTTTGACAAGTCAAGCGGAGTATTGAGCGTGAACAAGGCCGAGCTTCTGGAATTAATTTCGGATGACGCGCTGCTTGGCAAAAATCTTGACGTTGATTTAGCGATACCCGGCGATAAGACGCGGGTCATGCCGGTAAAGGACGTTATCGAGCCGCGATGGAAAATCGAGGGCAAAGGGCAGGTCTTCCCGGGTATGCTGAGCAGCGTTGAAAGCGTCGGCGAGGGCAAGACGTTAGTATTAACCGGCGCAGCTGTTTTGACAGCCGGAAAGTTAGTTAGATTTCAGGAAGGAATTATTGATATGAGCGGCCCGGGCGCTGATTATACGCCTTATTCGAAGACGTTTAATGTAGTGTTAGTGCTTGAACCGGCTGATCCCAACATGGACAAGCATGATTACGAGAAAGCTTGCCGCATGGCCGGCCTTAAGGCTGCTGCTTATTTAGCTAAAGCCTGCGCAGATGTTGCAGCTGACAAAGTCGATGCGTTTGAAGTCGCTAATATTCGCGATGCAATGAACGCCATGCCTGAATTGCCGAAGGTCGGCTATTTGTACATGCTGCAAACTCAGGGCTTATTGCATGACACGTATTTATACGGCGTTGATGTTAAGCGCATTCTGCCGACTATATTATCGCCGCTTGAGGTCATGGACGGCGCTATCACATCCGGCAACTGCGTATCAGCGTGTGACAAGAACAGCACGTACTCGCATTTAAATAATCCGGTAATTGCAGATATGCTGAAGCGTCACGGCAAAGATTTTAATTTCGTGACTTGCATTGTGACTAACGAGAACGTCACGCTTGCGGACAAGCAGCGCAGTTCGACTTACGCAACTAAACTTGCGGCTATGCTTGGCTTAGACGGCGTAATCATAACTGAAGAAGGCTTTGGCAATCCTGACGCTGATTTAATCATGAACTGCCAGAAGGCTGAGCGCTTAGGCGTGAAGACGGCGTTATTGACTGATGAGTACGCAGGTCAGGACGGCGCGAGCCAGTCGTTGGCCGACTCATGCCCCGAGGGCAACGCGTGCGTCACTGCAGGCAATGCCAACGAAGTTATCACGCTGCCCAAGATGGACAAAGTCATAGGCTACGCCGAAGAGGCGAATGTCATAGCCGGCGGCTGGAACGGATCGCTTGCTGCCGACGGGTCTATTACTGTCGAGCTGCAGGCTATAACCGGCGCAACGAGCGAACTGGGCTATACCAAGCTCGGCGCTTACACGATTTAATATTTAATATAAATAGAGGTGAGATAAATTATGGCTTTTAGAGTTGTGCATTATATAAATCAGTTCTATGCAGGCATCGGCGGCGAGGACAAGGCTGACTATCAGCCTGAGATACGCGAGGGCGTAGTCGGCCCGGGCATGGCGTTAAAGGGCGCTTTAGGCGCTGACGCCGAAGTAGTCGCGACTGTTATCTGCGGCGACTCGTATTTTGCGTCGAACATGGACAAGGCCAGCGCGGATATTATAAGCATGATTAAGAAATTTAATCCTGACGCGTTTATTGCCGGGCCGGCGTTTAATGCAGGCCGTTACGGCACAGCCTGCGGCGCAATGTGCGATGCTGTAGCTAAAGAGTTAAAAATTCCGGTTGTGAGCGGCATGTATCCTGAAAATCCGGGCGTTGAGATGTATAAAAAATCGGCTTATATAGTCCAGACACCGGACAACGCAGTGGGTATGCGCAAGGCAATTCCGGCGATGGCGAAATTAGCGCTGAAATTATTGAAGGGCGAGAAGTTAGGCAGTCCTGAGGCCGAGGGCTATATTGAGCGCGGCGTACGTAAGAATAAATTTTATGACAAGCTTGCTGCTGAGCGCTGCGTTGACATGTTTGTAGCTAAGTTAAAGGGCGAAAAATTTGAGACTGAGTATAAGATGCCGGTGTTCGACAGGGTCGAGCCGCAGCCGCCCGTTAAAGATTTAAAGAATGCTGTAATAGCGTTAGTCACGTCCGGCGGAATTTGTCCTAAAGGCAATCCTGATCACATCGAGGCGTCGAGCGCAAGCAAGTACGGCGAATATGACATTAGCGGCGTAATGGACTTGACGAGCGAGCATTACTGCACGGCGCACGGCGGCTATGACGCGACTTACGCAGATCAAGACGCTGACAGAGTGCTGCCTGTTGACATTATGCGCGACTTAGAGCGCGAGGGCGTGATTAAGAAGCTGCATAATAAATTCTATACGACAGTGGGCAACGGTACGGCAGTCGCGAATGCAAAACGGTTCGGCGCTGAGATAGCCGATAAGTTAGTTGCTGACGGGGTCACGGCAGTAATATTAACGTCGACCTGAGGCACCTGCACTCGTTGCGGCGCAACGATGGTCAAAGAAATTGAGCGCAAGTTACCGGTAGTTCACATGTGCACGATAGTGCCGATTTCACTTACGGTCGGCGCAAATAGAATAGTCCCGACTATAGCAATTCCCCATCCGTTGGGTGACCCGAGCAAAACTCCGGCTGAAGAGAAGGCTATTAGACGCAAGCTGGTCGAGCGCGCGTTGAAAGCCTTGCAGACTGAAGTGTCAGAGCAGACTGTCTTCACTGAGTAAAATAAATTTATAAATTTTTAAATTTAATATAAAATAATCAAGCCGCCGTGAATTTAAATTAAATTTTAAAATCGCGGCGGCTATTAATAATTTAGCTGTCGGCGTGAGACGTGAAAATATTGAAGTCGGCGTGAGACTTGAAATTTAAAATAAAATTTATTTTAGCGTAAGGAATTAAAGTTTAAATTTATGCTATTATTAATTGTTTGTAAATATTTATTAAATTAAAAGGAGAATGTTGTTAGTGCGCGGCATAGATTTAAAATTTAAAATTTTAGTTTTAATTATAATTTTTAATTTATTTAATTTAAAATTTGCCGAAGCAGCAGCTAAAAATACTAAGCAGCGGGTGCGGGATAGTTACGATATTGTGATAGCCGGTGCTGGCATGGGCGGCATCTCAGCAGGATTGCAGGCTGCGCGGATGGGCGCGAGTGTGCTGATAATAGAGCCGTCGAGCTGGATAGGCGGTCAAGCTTGCGCCGCCGGAGTTTCAACTATGGATACATTCACTGACTTCAGCAAGAGCGGCTTTCACTCAGGATTATATGCGGAATTTATAAATAATATGCGCGGCTATTATGATATGCGCAGCAAGTCAATGGGTACGTGCTACTGGTACTCCGGCAGCATAGCCTTTGAGCCGCATATCGGCCGCGAAGCATTATTAAACTTAGTCAATGACGCAAGGCGCAAGGGCAAGAACGCATTTGATATATTTTTGCTGAGCAATATTATAAAGGTAAATAAAAATAATAATAAAATTACGGGTGTAGTGATTAAGACGCCCGGGTTCACGCGCAGTATAGCGTGCAAAGTTTTGATAGATGCAGGCGAGTACGGCGATGTATTGAGTTTGGCCGGTGCAGCGTATCGGGCAGGCAACAGCGAGACGCCGTTTATAAATGACAAGGCGCTTATTCAGGAAATTACATGGGCGGCAGTCATACGCAAGTATCCGGCTGGAGTGCCTGATAATTTGCGGCCTAAGTCGCCGCTGCCCGGCTATGACTTAGCTAAACGCAATTACGAAACTTTTGTAGCTAAAGACGGCAATAATTTTAAGTTTAAATTTCCGGTCGAGACGCCGTTAAATTTCGCAAGCCATAATGCATATCGCGGCCTGCCGGACTCGTCGACGCCGTGGAGCTATGACGCATCTAAAAGCAACTGGCAGTATATCACTAAGACTGTATTAAACTGGGGCAATGACTATCCTGGGACTTACGGCTGGGAAGGTCGGCGCGGCTTGCCTGTATCGTATCTTGAGAATTTAGATTTACGGGCTAAGATCGAGCGCGACGCGTTGATTAAAACGCTGCATTTTATTTATTATATCCAGAATGAACTTGGCGAGGACTGGTCAGTAGCTGACGACGAGTATAATTTAAGTAATCGCGAATTGCCTGCGGCGGCGCGGGATTTGCCGCCTGAGTGGCAGGAGATAGTGCGTCATATGCCGCCTATTCCGTATGTGCGTGAGTCAAGGCGCATAGTAGGCAATTACACGCTCACGAGCGGCGAGCTGCTGCAAAATTCTTTGAGCTATCGAGACGGCCATACGAGTAACGAATTTTATGATGCTATTGCGATCGGCGGCTATGTGTTAGATTTACACGGCGCTAACACTGACGGCGACATGGAATGGAACTTTGACGAGCGGTCAGCAAGTCAGCAATTTAATAAACCCAGAGGCCATTTTCAAGTGCCGTTAAGGGCTTTAATATCTAAAAATATAGACGGGCTTATCGCAGCTGAAAAGAATTTAAGCATGTCGAGACTGTCAGCCGGTGCATTGAGATTGCAGCCGATTTGCATGATGACAGGTCAGGCCGCCGGCGCACTCGCAGCTTTAAGCGCGTTGAAAAATAAAAGCGTGAAAGATATTAAAGCTATAGAAGTTCAGTGGGAGCTGTTAAATTCAGGCGTGATATTATCGTTATGCAAATACAGTGATGTGCCGCAGGGTCATAAATTTCATAACGCAATCGAGATAATGAATTTGTATGGCCTAATCGCGCCGCAGGAGTATCCAAGACAGGCAGTGTATGACGCTTATGACATGGAGCTTATTTACGCGCAGGCCGGTGCAGGCAAAGTGATGAAGGGCAAGGACACGGGCTATTTCGGCTTAGATGACTTAATCACGCGCGGCGAGACTTTAAGAGTGCTTGAAAAGATTTCAAGCTTTTATGGCTTTAATAATAATAATAATACTAAATTAAAAGAATTGCGGGAAAGGCCGGATACGTTTATCACGCGCGGCGATTTCGCTAAGGCGTTATGCAATGCGTTTAATTTTGATGATGTAAAAGCTAAGGCTAAAAGTAAAGTAAAATTCGATACGCTGAAGCATAGGCACGCTGAATATGTCGAGAAACTTGCGCCGCTCGGAGTGCTTGATGTTTATCGGGGTGAACGTGAATTTAAATTCGGCCGGCCTGTCACAAGAGGCGAGGCAGCAGACATGTTAGCCCGTGCAATGGCTCAAGCTAAGTAAGCTGTTATAGCTTGACTTAATAAATTTTAAAATATATATTAATAATGAAATAAAATTTAAAAAATTTTAAAACTGGAGGCTATCCCGTCTTGAATAAAGATAATAATAAAATTATAGCAGTTGACGCGATGGGCGGTGATAACGCGCCTCGGGCGGTTTGTCTTGGAGCAGCTGAAGCTTGCAGGAAATTTGATGATTTAAGTATTATTTTAACTGGAAATGCTGAGTTAATAAATTTAGAGTTGGAAAGCGTGAGCAGTGAAATTAAAAAGCGTATAAGCGTCGTTCATGCTGAGGAAGTTATAAGCATGGATGAGCATCCGGCTATGGCGATAAGAAAAAAGCATAAGTCGAGTTTGCGGCTTGCTATGGAGATGGTACGGAGCGGCGAGGCGCAGGGCTGCGTGAGTGCAGGCAATACCGGCGCAATAGTTGCAGGCGGATTATTAATAGTCGGCAGAATTAAGGGCATAGACCGGCCGGCGTTAGGCGCATATCTGCCGACTATAGAACGCCCAAGTTTTATGATAGATGTCGGCGCTACTGTGCGCTGCAAGCCCGAGAATTTATATCAGTTCGCGCTGATGGGCAATATTTATTCACGCAAGATTTTAAAAGTAAAAGAGCCGGAAATTAAATTGCTGTCTAACGGGACTGAAGATATAAAAGGCGACGAGTGCGTATTAGCCGCGCGTGAGCTGATTATAAAAAATAATAATTTGAATTTTCAGGGCTATACTGAGGGCAATGATATAGTCTGGGGCAGGAGCGATATTATAGTGTGCGACGGCTTCATGGGCAATGTAGCATTAAAGTTCGGCGAGGGCATTATGCAGGGCTTGAAGTCTTTATTAAGCACTGAAGTTAAAAAATCTGTAACGGCGCAGGCCGGTATGCTGTTAATGTCAGGCGTTGTGAAGCGGCTATGGACGCGGTTTAATTATGAAAAATACGGCGGCACGCCTTTATTAGGCGTTCAGGGCGTAGTGATTAAAGCGCATGGCCGCAGCAAAGAACCGGCAATAGTGAACGCAATCGCTGTTGCAAGAGATTTCATAGCTGAGCGCGGCGTGGAGCTGATCAGCAATGAATTATAGAATATAATATAGCTGTCGGCGTGAGACCTGAAAATATTGAAGTCGGCGCGAGACGTGAAAATTATAATTAAAGCTGGTGAATTGATGATAGATATTAAAAATAATAGAATATGCAAGTTATTAGGAATTGAGTATCCGGTTGTGCAGGGCGGAATGGCGTGGGTTGCGAATGCTGATTTA
This sequence comes from Synergistaceae bacterium, assembly GCA_017470785.1. Taxonomy (GTDB): domain Bacteria; phylum Synergistota; class Synergistia; order Synergistales; family Aminobacteriaceae; genus JAFUXM01. The sequence goes on along the minus strand of JAFUXM010000004.1, from coordinate 2,631 downwards.
GCAGCAGGCGTGAGCAATGCCGGCGGCCTTGGAATAATCGCAGCAGCTAATATGCCGCCTGAATTATTAGAGCAGGAAATTTTGAAGGCCAAGAGTTTAATTCATGGCGATAAGCCGTTTGGATTAAATATAATGCTGATGTCGCCGACGGCTGAGGCTGCGCTTGAGATAGCGGCCAAGCATAAAGTTAAAGTCGTCACGACAGGAGCGGGCAGCCCGGGCAAAGTATTAAATAAATTAAAGCCGCTGGGAATAATAGTTATGCCGGTAGTCGCGTCGGCGATGCAGGCTAAGCGGGTAGCGAAGCAAGGTGCTGATGCTGTAATAGCTGAGGGCATGGAGGCCGGCGGCCATATCGGCGAGCTTACGACTATGGTCTTAACGCCGCAGGTAGTTGATGCAGTATCGAGTTTAAATGTGCCTGTGATTACAGCTGGCGGCGTTGCAGATAAGCGCGGCGTTGCGGCAGCATTTGCGTTAGGCGCTGAGGGTGTTCAAGTCGGCACAAGATTTATTTGCTGCAACGAGTGCAGTATTCATGATAATTATAAACAGGCCGTGTTAAATGCAAGAGATCGCAGCACGGCCATTACCGGCCAGAGCTTAGGCCATCCCGTTAGATGCTTAAGAAATAAGCTGACGGATGAATTTGAAAGGCTTGAAGCTGAGCGAGCGCCTGCTGCTGAGATTGAGGCATTAGGCACTGGTAAATTACGTGCAGCAGTAGTTGACGGCGATGTAGAATGGGGTTCGCTGATGAGCGGCCAGAGTGCCGGTCTTGTGAATGACATTAAGAGCGCCCGTGAGATTATAGAAGATTTATTTAGCCGCGGTGTCGCGGCGGCCATTTAGCAGGCTTTCACTGGTATCCGTCGGCCGCTCGTTGGCGGCCTGACTTAGCGGTGAATATTAAGCTATTAAGATATAATAGGAGTTATTTAATGAGTAATAATAAAACAATGGGTCCAGGGTCCGCGACCCTGGCTCTGGTGTTCCCGGGACAGGGATCGCAGAAAGTCGGGATGGGACTTGAGCTGTATAAAGCTTTTAAGTCTGTTAAATCAGTATTTGACGAAGCTGACGATGCGTTAAATTTTAAGTTAAGCAAATTAATATTTGAAGGGCCTGACGAAGAGCTTACGCTTACGCAGAATGCGCAGCCTGCGATTATGACCGTGAGCATAGCTGTATTAAAAGCTCTTGAGACTGAGTTTGATGTGAAGTTTGATCCTAAATTTATGGCCGGTCATAGCTTGGGCGAATATAGCGCACTGGCAGCAAGCGGCGTATTAAAATTTGCTGATGCAGTGAGATTAGTGAATAAGCGCGGCAAGTTTATGCAGGAAGCGGTCGCGCCCGGTGTCGGAGCTATGGCGGCTGTAATGGGCTTGAATAGCGATGATATAAAGGCTGTATGCGCTGAAGCTGCGCCTAACGGCGAGTGTCAGGCGGCTAATTTTAATTCGCCCGGGCAGGTAGTTATATCGGGCTTAAAAGAATATGTTAATAAAGCTGTAGATCTTGCAAAGGTAAAGGGTGCTAAGAAAGCTGTAATGTTGAATGTCAGCGCGCCGTTTCACAGCAAGTTAATGATACCGGCGGCTGAGAAGCTGAAAGAAGAGTTTGCACAGCTTGAATGGCATGATGCAAGCTGTGAGATAGTAGCTAATTTCACGGCGCGGCCTGTTAGTAAATCAAGCGAAATTAGAGATGCGCTGTATAACCAGACGTTTAGCCCGGTATTATGGGAAGATAGTATTATATATATGAATGAGCAAGATGTTGATAATTTTGTTGAGTTGGGAGCAGGCAATGTATTAAGCGGCTTGATTAAGCGCTGCGTTAAGGGTGTAAAGCCGTTAAGCTCCGGTGATACGCCCGAGAGCTTAGAGAAGTTAGCTAATGTAATTAATGAGGCTTAAGCTGTCGGCGTGAGACGTGAAAATATTGAAGTCGGCGCGAGACGCGATAGGCCATGGGCATATGGCCTATCGTGCGCGAGACGTGAAAATTATGGTGGAGATTAATAATTATGTCTGATAGAAAAATAGCGTTAGTTACAGGCGCAGCGCGGGGTATTGGCCGGGCAATAGCTCTTGAGCTTGCAAGGTCAGGATTTGACATAGCTTTAAATTATAATTCAAGTGAGGAAGCAGCCGAAAGCTTAGTAGCTGAGATTAAGGCATTAGGTGTAAATGCTGTTAAGTTTAAAGCTGATGTGTCAAGTCAGGAAGACTGCGCGAATTTATTTAAAGATATTAAGGCTGCAATGGGCAATAGCGTAAGCGTGTTAGTTAATAATGCGGGAATAACGCGTGATAATTTGTTGATGCGCATGAAGCTTGATGAATGGCAGGCAGTTATTAACGCAAATTTAAATTCTGTGTATTACTGCACGCGTGAGGCGATTAGGGACATGGCGAAGGCGAGATATGGCCGGATAATAAATATTGCTTCGGTTGTAGGATTAATCGGCAATGCAGGACAAGCTAATTACGCTGCGTCGAAGGCTGGGATAATAGGTTTCACGAAGTCTGTAGCGCGTGAGTACGCATCGCGCGGAATTACTGCAAATGCAATCGCCCCGGGCTTTATCGCGACTAAGATGACTGATGTATTAAAAGATGATAT
>JAFUXM010000041.1 GCA_017470785.1 Synergistaceae bacterium | reverse complement strand
CGCGAGCCGCGCGTTAGCATTCTTAGCCTGAATAGCTAACCGCTCTTCTGCAAGCTTTAGCCGTTTTGCCTCAAACTCACTTATTTTTTTATTATTAACGCTATATGAGCCGGTTTTGCGTATAGACGGCAAGACTTCGGATGTGACCCATTTTCTAAATCTCTTTGCTTCGGGCTTGTTGCTCCGCATAATTAACGTATAAAGCCCTGACTCGGAAACAATAGTCATATCCTGCATCCCGCCGGGGGTGTCACATTTCGTTACACCCTTTTCATCGGCGTCTAAATGGTCACTTAGAGCCTTACGCGAGTAGCATAATCCAAAATGTCGCACACGTCTTTCGCGACCCACCACGGTTCACCGTCACGCATAATAACTCTCACGCTTTGCTGCTCAAAATTAAAAACTTGTAAATCATTTGCCATATTAAAAACTCCATTACGAAAAATTTTAGTTCTATTTCCTTATATTCAATTGTTAATCTGCTCTGATTGAAAACTGTAAATCGGTCTCATCAGTGCGAGCCTTACTCGCAGACAGGCCGGAGGGGGACGGCCTGTTTCGACCTGTAACTAATCTTTATGCGCTATCAGCATCAGTAACGGGTACTGCTCCGAGCCAAGCTCATTAGCTAAGTACTTCATGCCTTCAGGCGTAACGACTGTTATTGAATTAAATCCGCCGCTGATTTCAAGATTTAACAGCCCTTTATCAATGGCTTTTTGCGTCGGCTTGTTCCACTGCCTGCCTTTACGTGAGCAAAGCAGCTTTTTATCCCTGCAGTACTGAAATAACCTGTTCTGCCCTGTCTCGATCCCATGCTGGGATAAAAGCTGAGCGGCGCCTTGGAATGTCATGCTCCCCTTCTGCGCGAGTACCATCGTGCCCAGAAGTTGCAAAGGGTACATTTCGTCTATCTTCTTATGAAGCTCGTCGACTTCGCTTGACAGCTGCTTAATAACATTATTCATGGCGTACATTCCAGTCTTGCGAATTTGCGGCAGTACTTCGTGCGTTACCCATCTCCTGAACTTCTTAGCAGCCGGTTTATTACTTCTAAAGATTAAAGAGTAAAGGCCTGACTCGTTAATAACGCTCATTTCCTGCTCTCCGCCGGGGGTACTCACTTTTTGAGTATCCTTTTCATCTTCATCAAGAAGCCTGATCGCATTAAAGGCGTCACGAAATCCTAAAATATCTGCCACGTCCTTCGCTATCCACCACGGCTCACCGTCGCGCATAATTACGCGAACCGTCTTATCGTTAAAATCAAATACCTGTAAAGCCTTATCGTCCTTCATTGTCTTAGCTCCTTTGTGATATTAATGCGATTTCTAAAGCAAGCAACGCATACATCCTGACCGCCTGCTCCCTAAGCTTAATCTGTCCAGTCTTCGCCGAGCCGCAAAATTTTATCCCGTGCTTTTACGAGCTGGTCTATAAAATCCTGAAATTTCGCGTCGTCTCTAAAAGTGTCCCATTTGCCTGAGAGCGTTAAGACCGCTCCTTTTGCCGTACCCGTTATCGATGAAATGCAAGGCATATCTCCTACCATGTCTATCAACTCCTTATTAGAATTAGAATTAGAATTATCAAATTTGATTTCAAGCGTCCAAGTGTTATCCTGCGGCCCATTCAAAAGTTCGGCTTCGGTAACGTTTAAAACCTGAGCAAGTTTTTGTATTATTAAAGTTTTAGGGAGAAAAACTCCGTTTTCCCATGCGCTTATCGTATTTAGGTGAATATTTAGAAGTTCCCCGAGCTCTTCTTGGGTTAAACCTCTATTTTTTCTGGCTTGCCTAATTCTTTCGCCTACCTCTTTTTTATTTAACTTCACGATACCCACACCCCCCTTCTTAAATGTTTTATATTAAATTAATATAATTATAAAAATAATATAGGCGAAAAGTCAATAGATAATTTAATTATTTATGTGAAAAAATTCAAAGTTTAGGTTGTGGTAAAAATTCACAGAAAACATTAAAATTTTATAAAGGGCGGTGAATATAATGAATTTTGGAGAAAGATTAAAAAAACTTAGAAAGGGCAAATATTCGCAGGAAGAGCTTGCGTCTCTCTTAAAAATACACGCTAATACTATATCTAAATGGGAGAGCGGCGCAATGGAGCCTCGTTCAAAAAGAGTGAGGCAACTTGCGCAAATTTTTAACACAACGACTGCATATTTATTAGGCGAAGCAGATGAGCCAAGTCCAATCGTGGCAAAAAAAGTAGGTAATATCGAGTCGTCATCACAAGTCGATATACATACAGGACAATTATTAATAGAAGACAAAGACTCGGATTATAAAAACGTAAGCGCTGACCGTGGCGTGTTAGAGTATGATTTTGGCGACGGCAGAAAATTAAAAATGCCCGATACACCGTCAAATCAAGAATGGTTTAGGAATATTGTAATGCATAGCCTCTCTCAATCAACAACGGCTGAGTAAATCATTTAGCGTTGGATGTGAAATATTATGGCGGAAGTGGAGTATATCTCTAAAGAGGTTTTTAATATCCAGCTAAAAAGTATTAATGAGCGTTTAGGGGCGGATGAAAAGTTAAGCGATTTGCGGCTTGATTATATGCGTGATATGCTGTCTGAGCAGTTTAACAGGCTTGAAGCTGTCGTTGAGAAAAATTTAGCAAAACACGAGAGCATAGCCAGCGGCGGCAAAAAAGATATTGATAATTTGCAAAATGACATAAGAGAAATCAAGAATTACGTTGCCAATTTAGAAACAGGATATGCTGAAATAAAAGGCGACGTAAAAGCTATAAACGCCCGTTTTGATACGTTGCAAAATAAATTTTCATGGAATTTAGCGTGGGTAGGCATCATCATGGGGCTTGTCCTTGCTATCGTGCAGCATTTTGGGAAATAGGGGGGCTTAAAATTATGGCAGACGAATTTGTGAGAAAAGACGTATTTAATGCGCGTATGGACAGAATGGAAGCAATACTCGATAAGAAACTCGAAGAATTTCGAGGCGAGCTAAAAAATATGAACGAGCGTATGGATAAAAATCTTGCTGAGATGAAAGCTATAGTTGCTGATATTCGAGGCGATATAGGCGTATTAAATACGCGCATGAACGGCATGGACACGCGTATTAGCGACTTGCAGACTGTCGTATACTGGGGCTTTGCCATTATTGGCTTCGTTTTGGCCTTTGCAAGTTTCGCGCCTGCTCTCACTGAACTTATTAAAAATTTTCGCAAGCCTTCATTGACTGTCGAGGACGTCAAGCTGCTTATCAGCGAAGCCTTAAATTCAAAGGATGCAAAATTATAATATAATTATCTCGGAGGCGATGTATTAAGATGATAGAGATAATTAAAATGTTCGCCGAGCTTGTCGGTGAGTATGAGCCTGAAAAAGATTTAATTAAGATAGAGCGTATGGCACGCAACTGCTACAACAGCCCGATGAGCGATAACGCGCAAGCACTCGGCGAGTTTATCAGCAAGCTCGTCAAGGCCGGTCATGAAAGCGTGATAGAGCATGTGAGCGTGTCGTTCATGCTGACAGTGCCGCGCTCAATCAGCCATCAGATAGTCAGGCACAGAATAGGCGTCGCCTACTCACAGCAGTCGCAGCGGTATATTGACTTATCGAAAGAGCCGCTGAAAGTCATAGCCCCCGTGCCGGAGCTTAATGCAAGCGAGCTTATGCTATGGCGTGAGAGCGTCGAGTTCGCAGCCTTGACTTACAACAAATTAATAGCATCCGGCGTGCGGCCGCAGCAAGCGCGGTCTGTACTGCCTAACTGCACGGCAACTAAGCTCGGTATGACAGCAAACTTAAGAGCATGGCGGCATATCCTGAAAGAGCGATATTTAAATCAGCGTGCCGATCCGGCTATCAGGGAAGTTATGTCGCAAGTTGCGGCCAAGCTTAAAGAGATGTATCCGCCGGTGTTCGGGGATATTCAGTCTTGACAAGTTTTTTGATATTAGCTATCCTAAATACAGCTCATCAGCCACGTGCTGAAGGAGTTTCTGAAGGCGTTATGCGTGCGGCATAGCGTCTTCTGGTTTAGTTAGAAAGAAGGCGATTTTATGAAAGCTCAAATTGAGCAAACGCGTAAAAAGAAGCTTGAAGAAATACTGGAAAGGATATTCCGTGAACGAAAAGCGGCTTTAGATATGCTCGCAAAACTTTAATATGAAACGGATATTTAGTGAAAGTACAGTAAGAATAGCAGCTGAAAAAGTAAGGCGAGGGATAAAGCCTGAACGTTCAGTAAGCGAAGCACTTTCAAAAGAAGATATTGAGAGGGCTTGGCGGACTGCTTATGAAAATTCTTTCCAGCAAAGTTTTGTGTAAAGCAAAACGCGATTTACTTTACACAAAATATTTTTGCTTTACACAAAATATTTATGAATTAGCCAGCCCATCAAGATAGTCAGCCCAAGCCTGCATCATCTTACGTCGCTCTTGTAAATACTCAGCATGGTTATACGCTGCTCTAACGCTGTTTTGCTCAACATGAGCCAGCTGCCGCTCAATAACGTCCGGCGGCCAGCCCATCTCGTTTAATCGCGTGCTGGCCATCCCGCGAAAGCCGTGCGCCGTCATCTCTTCTTTAGTGTAGCCGATAGTCCGTAAGGCAATTCTGACCGTGTCTGCACTTATTGACCGCCCGCCGGAACGCGCTGATGAAAATATATATTTCTGTCTGCCTGTTAATCCGTGCAGCTCTTTTAAAAGTTCTATAACTTGTTTTGCGAGCGGTACTATATGAACGCGCTTCATCTTCATTTTTTCAGCCGGTATGCGCCACTCAGCGTTATCAAAATCAATCTCGCTCCACTCGGCTTGCCTTATCTCACCCGGGCGGCAGAAAACTAAGGCTGAGAATTTTAACGCGCACCTAACGATAAAGCGCGGATAGTTATTAATATTTTTCATTAATACCGCTATCTCAGAGGGCTTTGTTATTGCAGCCATGTGCTTTACTCTTCTTGTCTGTAAAGCGCCTTTTAATGCAGCTGTTGGGTCATAATCAGCTCTGTCTGTTGCTATTGCATATCTGAAGACTTGGCCAATAACACTTCTTACCCTTGCGGCTGTCTCAACTATCCCCCTCGCTTCAATCTTCCGGCAAAGCTTTAACACCATACCTGACGTAATTTCTTTAATCGGCATGTCCTTAAATTCAGGTAAAATATAATTATTCAGTCTTAATTTGACCGATTTGATATAACTTTCTTTTTTATCGGCCATATGCTTTTGCAGCCATTCTTCAGCTATATGCTTAAAAGTACAAATATCGTCTTCTTTCTGAGCGTTTAAAACTTCTACAGGGTCAGCGCCTTTTTCGCGCACCTTAAATAATTCATCGCGCTTGGCTCTTGCATCTTTTAAGCCGACTGTCGGATAAACGCCTAAAGAAATTTTGCGCTCTTTATCGCCTATCCAATAACGCAGCCGCCAATATTTTTTCCCGTCAGGCTTAACTAAAAGCCATAACCCGTGTCCGTCTCCAAGCATATATTCTTTGTCACGCGGCTTTGCCGATTTTATACCAAGTTCTGTAAGCGCCAAAGCTGTCCCCTCCTATATTTTTTCTATCTAACCGTACCCCTGAAAATAGAATTTAATAGAGTGGTACGGTTTCAGGTACGGTAAAGTCATAGCTACATATAGTACTATATAGAGTTATACTCTCTATAAAAAACAAATAAACTCCGTATTAAACGGAGTTTATATTATCATATAATTCTATTTAATTCTATTCATGGTGGAGATAAGGGCTATCACAAACTACCTATAATCCCCGTTATTTACTGACCTTGCTTAAGCATTAAATTTTTCTGTGTGTATTTTTGTGTGCCTTTTTGAATAATAGTTTTTAATTTTATAACTTTCATTAATTCAAAATTAGGCTTGCGTTTCCGAGACTTACGCACGTCAGCAAATACCTTTCTTATTTCATCCATAGAAACATCATACAACTTTGCTAAATCTTCTGCAATATCTAAAGGGATTTCGCTGTTGCCTTTTTCGTAACTCGGGAACGCTCCGCGCCCTGAGCCGATAGCTTGATAAACTTGTTTCTGAGAAAATCCTATTCTTTGCCGTAAGGCCATAGGCTGCGTGATACTCTTTTCCCAGATGCTTTGCCTGTCAATATATTTTACATCTTCTAATTCAGGCATTTTACTAAGCGGCGCAAATATCTTTCTTATCGTATTAAATGAGACGTTATATAATAGCGCCATATCTTCAGCGACTTCTAACGTGACAGGCCAAGAGCCGTTTTCATACCGTGTAAAGGTAGTAGGAAATAAATCTAAAGCCTCGCAAACTTGTTCGCGCGTCAATCCTGATTTTTCCCGCAGCTCAACCGGCGTTGCTGCATTGTTATTATTGCCGGATCGTATAAACTCTTGTTTTAGCTTGCGGCCATGCGGATTACGCATAGCGTCAAACGCTTGTTTTAAATCATTAAATGACACATCATATATTATTACTAAAGCCTCGACGACTTCAAGTGTGACAGGCTGCAAACCTTTTTCATATCCAAATAACGAGTGTTCCGTTATATCTAAAGTAGCGCATACGAATGGCCGCGTTAAGCCTGTTTTATTACGAACAAGCATAGGAGCAGGCATATCTTTATCGCTCCATCTATTAGGCATAGCCTCAGCTTTTACATGTTCAAAATCAGTTTTGCGGCTACTCGGCTTACGGACAGCATCAAAAGCCGCCTGAACTTCTGCGAACGGCAATTCATAGACTTTAGCTAAATCTTCTATAAACTCTAAAGACGGCTCAGTTAGTCCTCTCTCGTAATTTGTGAAGCTGCATACATTACAGCCCATGACTTTACTTATATCATTACGCTCATAGCCTAAACGCTCACGCATCGCGACCGGCGGAGTGATTTTACGCGGGCGAACTTTATCCCTCACTTTTTCTACTTCCGTTATCTGCTCATGCGAATAATAACGGCAGCCTTTTTCATCTATATGATGAGGCTTGAAAATTCCGCGTCTATCTAATCTTCTAAGATTTTGAGCCGCGATACCGACAATATCGGCAAACGCATTAATTAAATAATATTCCTGAATATCGTTCATAGCCTTCTCCTACTATAATATTTATTGAAATGCAGCTACATTATATAAATAAAAATAATATCAGTCAATATCGATACACCCAAGCGCGAATTAGTCGGTATTTTATGCAAAAATTAATAGGTAAAATTATGCATTGCGTATTTTTTAAGGTTGAGTTATACTAATAATATCAACTTCAAAAACAGCAATTCAGCTTTTCACGTTTATCCCATTTCAATTTCATAGGAGGCTTTATCATGTTTGATGATGCACTTTTTCAATTATTAGATTCTGATGAATTCCAAAATGTTTTTTGCCGGAATTGTCCCAAGTACCGCGAGCGTCTTAAATGGATAAACACCCGCAGGCAAGAAGAGATAGCTGCGCTTGAGTTTTTTGCCGGAATGACATCAGGGGTAAGCGACGAGACCCCTTTAGAGGTAATCGACAAGCCCTCTGACGAGATTACAATACATATACCGCCTGATCCTCCATGTTACGTTACAGACGAGCCGAGCATATGCTTACGCTGGAAAGCCGTGACGGAGCTTTGCGAGAAAGCTCACGACTTTGAAAAACAGTGCTGGTGCGTAGCCGAGGGCGCTTAATAGGGGGGTAACTCCCCCTTATCCCCGCTCAATTAAATTAAGTAAAATTACCTATTTGATTTTTTAAAATATATATGATACAATTTAAACAACTTCAAAAAGACCTCAAACGCGAGGCGCAAGCAGCGGGTAAAAAGAATAGGTAAAATTACCTACTTGACATTTTAAAGTGGCTATGGTATAATTCTTTCGTAAGCTCGAAAGAGCAGCGCAAAACTTTCCTTTTCAATCTTTCATTTCAAATTTTACTTTTCGGAGGTATCCTATTATGACTAACACATTAATCAACATCAAAGCTTTATCCGAGGACGACTTGAACAACCTGAACAGCCGCACAGTCAAAGAGTTAAAGGCCATTCTTACGGCGCACAAAGTAGCTGGCCGCAGCAAGCTGACGAAAAAGGCCGACATTATTCACGCGATTATCAAATTAGCTCACGCGGACAATAGCGAGCCTGTACAGGCGCAGCCGGACGCAGCCGCATCAAAAAGCCCTTATGAGAAATGCAAAGTCGCGGAGTTAAAGGCCATTCTGACAAAGTACAATATTAAAGGCCGCAGCAAGCTCACAAAGAAAGCTGATATGATTGACGCGATTATTAAATTTGAGCAAGCACAGATTAAGCAGGCACAAGTAAATAACGTCAAGCCGACAGCGGAAACTCAGCCTAAGCCGACGGTTGAGCAGCCGGAGATTAAGCAGGCGCAGGTAAATGACGTTAGGCCAACAATAGAAATTCAACCCGAGCCGACAAAAGTAATCAATCACGACAAACTCGCGTATATGGCTCTCAAGCAGCTTAGAGAATATGCAGGCGTATCTATTAAGCAGATCGCGCAGGAGCTGCATTTTTCGGAAAAAGTATGCAGAGAAGCCGAAGAAGAGGAAAGCGGCAGGTGTTTAATAAGCTTTGCAAATAGAGCCGCAATTAAGGCCTACCTTATCGGGTGCATAGTAGACAAAGCCGCAGCATAGCATAAGCCAAAAAAACTCAGGCGGGGAGCGCAGCGCGACCGGCTCACTCCCCGCACTTTAAAAAACATATTGACAAAAAAATATTTTGTAGTATAATATTTATATCAATTCAAAAACACATTTCATAAATTACTTTCAGGAGGTACTTTTCTATGAAAAACTACACCGAGACATTAGTATTCCGCAACGAGGACATTATCATTACCGACCCGTGTTACATGCTGACAGACGCAGACAAGATAAAAGCCGGTGATTATCTATCGACACACGGCGCGTTTGACAGCAGCATTGAAAAAGATTTCGGCTCAGTCGAGACAGCTGCATTGAAAACTTTAGGCTTTAATAAAGTTGTCGCTGCAAACACAATAATCGGCGACTGGTCTTGCAAGGTCTATAAAAAAATTAAGGGCGGTAAAATGCGGAAAATAGGAGCGTTCTGTGCCGACGCAGGCGAGGTAGTCGTGACCGCGTTAAGAGAAGTTACAGAGCATAACCCTAACTTTGACTATCAAAGCTGCGAGCTGTTTAGCTGCGCTGCAATTATTAAGAACTTCACCGGCAAAGTTCATATTATTAATAATGATAGAATAGTTCAAGTAGTCGGCGACGGCACTTTTAAATTTTATTCATTCCCAGCAGGGGAATTGACAAAAATATATTTTAGTGATACAATTCAAACATCATTCTTCAAAGCTCTCTTTTTTCGTAAACACTTTTAACTTTTAGGAGGTAATTCCCTATGTTCGACAACGACTTTTTCAGTATTGAGACACTCTTAGAAAACAGCGATTTTTGCGACAGATTTTGCATGGATTGCCCCGCGATACACCGCACGCCCGCAACATTAGAAGAACCCGCAGAATGTGATTGCCCTGCAAGCTTTGAGCCGTGGGACAGCGATTGTTGGAGACACGACGACTTTAAAGACCTAGAAAAAGCTATCGAAACCTGCAACGCTGTAATAGTAAGTGTGCTTAACAATTAATTAATTCAGACAACAGCGGGAGTGCCGAGCGCCCTTTCGCCTCCCGCAATATCTTTTTAAAATATAATATAATGTAATAAAGGAGGTAAGGTATTGGAAACAATCGACGTTATTTTTTATGATAAAGCCGATGGGACAAAACCCGCCGAAGAGTTTATCAGCGGGCTTGATGAAGGAATGCGCGCTAAAATAACCCGTGCCATTAATCTACTAAAAACAAGAGGCTCTTTGTTAAGGCGGCCATATTCTGCCTATTTAGGTGACGGTATATTTGAGCTGAGAGCGCAATTTGGCTCTGATATTTCACGTGTCTTATATTTCTTTATTATCAATAATCAAGCAGTTTTAACACATGGCTTTGTAAAGAAGACACAAAAAACGCCAGCGGAAGAAATAAAAAGAGCAAAATTTTATAGGGCTGATTATCTCAGCAGAAAAGGAGATTAAATTGAGCGTAAAATTTGATGATTATTTAGTTAAACAACTAAAAGACCCAGTATTCAAAGCAAAGTACGATGCTTTAGAGCCGGATTTTAATATCGCAAACGCGATGATGGACACGCAGATTAAATATGATTTAACACCTGAGCAATTAGCAGAGCGTACCGGCTTACCTCAAGATGAGATTGACAGATTAGGTATGGCCGATGGAGATCCAACATTAAGCACATTAAAACAATTAGCCGCAGGCATGGGCATGAAATTAAAACTTGAATTTATAGAAATTTAATTTAATACTTGACAAGCGGTAAGTTTTATAATATAATTAATAAAATATTAGAAAGCAACTTACCGCTATTTAATCTCCCCCAAATACAATTCTTAAAAGACACTTCCCCTTCAGGAGGCACACAATGACCAACTCAATTAAGGAACGCGTTTATGAATTATTAAATAACCCCACGTGGTATAATTACGGCTTTTGCTGCAACTGCCCGAACTTCAACGGCGGAGACCATGAATGTACCCCGAGCGATAATAGACGGCAATGCAAGAGATGGCGCGTAATTAAAAATATATCTAAGCTGACGGATAATTTAATCGACACGATAGACGCCGCAGCATGGATAGATGTATAAAAAGGATGTGTTATTATGGATTTAAATAATATAGATTATTGCCCATTGTGCAGGAAATGCAAATTTTATAAGCCCGATGCTGAAGACGGGGCGCAGTGCCGCAAAGGGCTTGAGCCTGAGGTAAACGGAGACGCAAACTCAGACTGTGAAGCGTATGATGTTGTGCTTGCATTTAAAGACGCGATAAGCGACATTGAGCTCGCTGCGGAACTCATGGATGATGACAGTTTTTCCTTTGAAAATATTATTAGAATACTTGACAAGAAATAAGTTTTGTAGTATACTTTATTTACACTTCAAGAACAACAATTCAAAAAATCTTTTCACTATTTCAGGAGGTATTTCTATCATGGCAAAGACCATTGAAGAGGCAGCCCGCGAGTGGGTTAAAGGCTTTAACTGTGTACCAACGAACATGATAGCCGACTTATGGAAGGCGTACCCTGAGGACTGGCAGGAGATAACGCCGGAGCTGCATATTGACGATGACGAGCAAGCGTATTCCGACTTTTTACCGATGAGCAACGCTATGTATAGCTTTGATGATTATGCTGACATCAGGTGGCTTGATACCGAGCAGGGTTTAATAGCTATGGCTGAATGCGGATTCAGAATTTATGAAAGCGAGAATTACGGGCGGTTCTTTGGTATCGACGGCGCGGGTTATAACTTCATGACCGAACACTGGATACCGTTGTATAAGGCACGCGGGTTACACTGGCACAACATTGACACAGAGGGGTAATCCATGAGCCATGAAAGTTTACGCGCAATATTAGACTGGATGATAATTTTTATAGGCTTTTATGCTGTATTAAAACATTAATCGGAGGTTACCCATGTCATGGTATAATAATTCCATCACCGAATTTGATGCACAAGACTTTATCGAGCGCTTAGATTTTTGCGAATTAATCTGCAAGCATTGCGAGTATTATAAAAGCGAACGTTGCGAGTATTATAAATGTGCGATACGCCCTGACGACGCGGACGCCGAAGAAACCGAGTTATATCCCCGTGATTATATGTGTCCATACAATGACCTTTACCTGCAAATTGAAGAAGCAGCTGCGAATCTTGAAGGTATGATATGGAATATTGCGCATCAGCCTGCATGTAATGCATTAAATGAGTTACGTCAATAAAATAATTAATTAAACATCAGCGGGGGATTATTTCCCCCGCAGCTAAAAATCAGGAGACTGCTATGAAAACATTTACATACAACAAATTCTATAACACTATATTTTTACACAACGAGACTTTAATAATTTGCGTGCCGAGTTTAATCTTGACTGACAGAGATTATGCGGATTATACACCTACAATGCGTTATCATTTCGAGGGAGATTGGGACTACATTTTTAAAGGTATTAACCTTGAGCGTTACGTTTACGGCTATGACGACGAAGACAATAAAGACTGGGAAGTTGTCAGTAGGCGACGCAAAATCGGCAGGTATCGAATGGACGATACGCCTATAGCAGCGTTCGCACTTGAGGATATTTTGCAGTACAATCCAGAATTTGACGCGCACAGCTGCGCTGATGTAATAATCCCGAACTATCAAGGCGTAGTGTACTTTCAGGAATGTCAAAATCTCAAAACGAAATACAAAAACTGGGAGTACAGGCTTATCGGCGAGGGTAACAAGCCCTTTTATTCACGAGTGATATATTAGTTAGGAGTGATTGAAATGTGCAGGTTTTTCAGCATTGAGGATTTATTAGACATTGATTATTTTCAGAGCTGCCTTTGTGAAAACTGCCCGAGGCATGACTGCGAAAGCATAGGCGGCGAGCATTGCCTGAGACGCGCGGCTATCGCGGATATAACGCAAGAGTTTAAGAGATTTAACGAGAGCATAAATTCCATACTTGACAAAAATAAAAATATATAGTATAATTTATTTACTTTCAAAAACAAGCATTCCATAAATCAATTCACTAAAAAGGAGGCGGAACGTATGAAAAAACTAATGCATTGGCTGAGAGATACGCAGATGTCCGACGAGGCCTTTCACTATGTCCTGTATCTCTTATTAGGCGCAGCGATATTCTATTACGGTTTATTATTATTAGGCCGAATTTAAGAAAGGAGTTTGCCATGGAAATAAAATTTGACGCTGGCAACTGGAAACATCCAGATGGCTTTGTAGCAGAGTATATGTTAGACGAGTTTTTAGACAGTACGCTTTACGAAGAAGTTATTTGTCAGAAATGCAGCAGGTTTAATGAAGATGAGTATGCAGGATGTTCGAACAGGCTGTCTCCTGCGTGGAAAGAATGTCCCCTTCATAAACTATATCAAGCCATTAAGGTAGCCGCAGAGATATTAGAAGGAACATTTTATATAATAAACAAAAGCAAGCCTTCTGATGAGATAGACGATATAGACGAGCGGGTTACAATGCTTTTCAATGAGGCCGGAATAAGTTACAAGCACGAGAAGGGGGAATATATGCAGTAATAAATAAACATATTACTTGACGCCTTGACAGAAATAGAAATTCATAGTATAATTTATTCACTTTCAAAAACACACACCCAATAAATCAATTCACTAATTCAGGAGGTTCTTATCATGTTCCTTATCAGATTGTATCGTCGTTGGAAGTTGCGCAAGCGTCTTATATCTACTCTCGCAGCCGACAGAAAAATCAGACGCGCGTCCCGTCAGGAGGTTATGTAATATGATACCCAAAATTATGCAAGCTTCAAAAGTAGGCTTCCCCTGCGACCGAAATTTATGGTATGCTGTGAACGGTTACGAGAGCGAAATCAAAACCAGAACACAAAGAATATTTGACGTCGGCACGGCTCTTGAGCCTATCGTTGTTGACTGGCTCAATCAGGATGGATGGGTAACGTTCTACAACTCAGGCTCACAGCGTGCGGAGTTGGAATTATACGCTAATATTAAAGGCGGTAAGATAGGCGGGCATCCAGACGTGTTTATGGAAAACAGTTATGTAAATAACGTACTGGCCGACATCAAGACGATGAATGAGCGGGCTTTTATAAGCTGGAAACGCAACGGAACGCTCAAAGACAAACCGCAATACGCAGACCAACTTCACGTTTACGCTTATGCTGCAATGGCTGCAGGCGCTCCTGTCGATAAGTTAGCTGTCGTTGGAGTGAACAAGAATACCAGCGAGTTACACATTGACTTATTTGATTATAGTGAAGAGCGTATGAACGAGATTATCAAACGGGCAGAACGGATTTTTAGCCTTGATACACCGCCGGAACAGGGAGACAGAATGGAAAGCTGGGCTTGTCAGTACTGCGAGTTCGCTAAACACTGCGACATTTATCAAGCTAAACACAAACAGGATACAGACGTAGGCAACAGCATCATGAAGACCAACGAGCCTGATATAGTGAACGCGATTGAATTATTAAAAGAGGCGCGGGAACTGAGCAAGGCCGGTAAGGAATTAGAGAACGACGCGAAGGCCGTGTTGGACGAACAGGTCAGAAAGCAGGGCGTCAAGAGCGTTAGCATCGGCAGCTTAATCTTAACCCTCACTGAAACAAGCTCAACAAGATTTGATAGCACAGCATTTAAAAAGGCTCACCCTGAATTAATCCAAGAATTTTCCAAGACTATTAATAGCGTAACCTATAATATTAAGGAGAGTGCATAATCATGGCGTTTAGAAAAGCGGAACGGCGCAAGACGAAACTCCGGCTGGGTATTACCGGCCCAGCCGGAGCAGGCAAGACCTACGGCGCGTTATTAATAGCGCAGGGGCTTGGCGGAAAAATCGCAATGATTGATACAGAGAACGGCAGCGGAGACTTTTACTCGGACTTAGGCGACTATGACATTGCAAATATTTCAGCTCCGTATGACGTGCGCAAGTATTTAGCGGCCATTCATGAGGCAGAAGAGGCAGGTTATGACGTGATAATCATTGACAGCTTGAGCCATGCGTGGGCTGGAGACGGCGGCTTGTTAGATATGCAGGGCAGGATAGCAGACAGCGGTCGCGCTAACAGCTACACTGCTTGGCGACAGGTAACGCCCTTGCATAACAAACTGATTGAGGCCATGCTTACATCAAACGCTCATATCATAGCTACTATGCGCTCTAAGACAGACTATACGCAAGACAAAGACGATAAAGGCAAGACCGTAATCCGCAAGGTAGGCCTTGCACCAGTGCAAAGAGATGGAATGGAATATGAGTTCGGGACTGTTTTTGATTTGGGTTTCAATCATTTAGCCAGCGTATCGAAGGACAGAACAAGCTTATTTGATGGGCAAAGCTTTATTATCACAGCGGAAGTCGGGCAGAAATTAAAAGCGTGGCTTGATACGGGCAGCGATGTACAAATAAAGTTAAGGCCAGCCCCCGATTTTGAAACGCGCAAACGAAACACATACGGAGCGTGGCTTAAAGTGCTTAACAACAATACTGATTTAACGAAAACAACTATTCAGAACATCACGAATGGCCGCCCGTCTAATGAATGGACTGAGGAAGATTTAAGTAAATTACAAATGGCCTTCAAGGAATTTACAGGCGTTAAATAGAATACAGCGGGGAGCAATCCCCGCGCTTTTGTTATATAATAAAAATAATTTTTAGAACTTTGGGAGCGTGTATAAAATGACAAGTATGGATGCAGAAAATGTTTTTATTAGAAAAGATATTTTTGACGCAAGAATGGACAGGCTTGAGGCGATAATCGGAGAAAAGATGACACAGCTTCGAGGTGAAATAAAAGAAGAAATACTTGACATAAGAGGAGATATTAAAGCTATTAATGCACGTATTGACGGGCTTCAAAACGGTGTATATTGGGGCTTTGCTGTTTTAGGAGTGTTACTTGCATTTGCCACATTTGCGCCGTCTTTCGTTGAATTTATAAGGAGTTTACGTAAACCCCAAATCAGTACTGAAAATATACAGGCTATGATTAACGAGGCCATAACTAAAGTTGTTGAAGTTAAAAAATCTTGAGGCAGCGATTGACGCAGCGATAGCCGAGATGCCGGACGATTTTTAAGCAATAAAAAAACGGGGGCTTACGCCCCCTATAATTAAATTAGCTTGCTTTATTTATTCTTGCCCTTTACTTTATTCTTGCGCAGTGTTGCATCAGGCTCAGTATCCGACTTACCATGCAGCTGCTGCAGCTTCTCTTTGAGAATGTCAGGTACAGGCAACCCAATTTTAACAGCATTCTCAAGAATACTTACCCCCTCGTTGGCAAGATAGAAGCAGACAACAGCCGTTCTCAGTGCGTCACTGTTGCCTAAAAACTCACGGTCAAGTACGTTGACAACTCCCACAAGCGCGAAAAGCATTATTTTCTTTAATATCCCCTTAAACCCTACAGCCGAAGATAATTCTTTCTGAACGTAGGCTGCAATCACGCCGCTTATATAATCAACAATAGTAAATACGATAAGCGCCCGCAAAAAGCCGTCAAACTCCCCGAAGAACCAGCCTAAGGCTGCACCTAATAAACCCACAATCCAGTCCGCAGAGTCCGTAATATCCATTTCAATCACCACCTCTTTCTATTATTATTACGCACTCCAAGCTCATACCCCATTAGAAAGACTGCGCTGCCATACAGCAGATAGATAATTATATTAATTATTATCATTGCCTTCCTCGCTGCTATCTGACGTTCCGTAAGTGATAGTGCATTTTGTCGCTGCGCCGAAGAAAGCCCCCAGTATAAAGAAGACCATGCTTAGTATTGCGCCGCATATAAATATAAAAATATCTGGCATGTCAATCAATCCCTTCTCTCTAACTAATTACTTGCTAACTAATTACTTACTAATTAATTATTTGCGATAATCCCAGCGGGCAGGCTTAGGCCGCACGTCAACATGAACGCCCCATGTGTATTTACCGATACCTGTAAACCCGACCTGCTCTGCTATCTTTGCCATCTGGTCTGTGTTTAAGCCGGGGATTAAATACACGTCTGCCGCCGTTCCTTTGACATGCTGGCTATCGCTTGTTCCTCCGACTGCCGCGTTGCGCTTAGCACACCGACAGCCCGATCCAACCTTCATCGGCTTATTGCCGCACGCCTCACGAAACTTTTCAAGTTTCTCAATCAGAACCGGCGACACATCATCAAAGCCGCAGCCGCAGTGACATCGGAACTCTTTCCGGCTGAAATGCTCCGACAGCTTCTCACTCTTATTTGCGTTCAGACCGGCGGCCTCGGCCATGTCATTAGCTCGTCTAAGCCACCCCGTCATAAAGACCTTCTGGCTCGGGTTCTTCGCAATGATCTTATCATAGTACGCTTTACGCTGATTGACGATAGCGCGTGATAATGATACCGGCTCGCAGGCTTTTAACGCCGCGAATGTCTTCGGGCCGAACTTGCCGTCTATCGTCACGCTCTGGCCGCAGTCAACCGCCGCGCGTTGAAGTATGAATGCGAAGCCCCCGTGATTGATTGAGCAGTCAAGACAACACAGGCAAGCTGGCCACGCAAGCTCGCCCCAGCCGTACTTGTCCCAAAAGTTGCGCTTGTAAATCAACTTGGCCTCATCCTGTGTGAGGCGCGTTATGTCCTCATGGCCAACGACACCGTCAGCGTGTGCCGCTTTCAAAGTCGAGACTATG
>JAFUXM010000040.1 GCA_017470785.1 Synergistaceae bacterium | reverse complement strand
TTTTAATTTTTTAAGCGTTTATTAATCTCTTCAAACTCACGGCGCATTGCGTCACTTTCAAACGGCTGCAGTTCCGGCATGGACAGCGCGTGAATCGAGTCAAATAATTCAAGCCCCGAGTGAATTAAATTTCTTAAATCGCCCGAGCTTTTAACAGTTCTGTAAGTACTCTCGGCGACGTCCCTGTTCTTAATTAAATCTTTTAAATTATTATTAATGCTCGTCCGCTGCGTCTTTAATAATTCTATATACAGCCTCGCGACTTTAATAGTCATCTCGTTTGCCTCAGCATTTAATTTAAAAGTGCTGCGCTGCGCATCGTTATAATTCTTTGACCGGCTCTTGCTCAACGCATCGCGCCTTACAGCATCGGCCTCGTTAATAATTTTCTCAAGCCTTGGCCTGTAATCTCTGTCAATCTTATTCACAAGCCCGCTCTGAGTATAAATTAATAAATCATTAAGAACTAAATACATGCCGGTGTAACGCCTGTTAATGTCTAAATTGCTATTGTCGCCTTTAGATAAATCCGCTAATTTCTCAACGACTTTCTTAACGTTCGCAAATATCACTGTATTTTGCAGCAAATCATCGCCGGTCACCGAGCTTAATAATACGTCAATCTGCTCTTGAGTTAATTCAAGGCCGATCTCGCGCATTGCGCCGGCTAAACTCTCGTCAAGCTGCTTTAACGCGTTTTCGTTTTCTTTTATGCTTTGCTCAAGCTCGGCTAATTTTTTATCAATGCTGCTGCGCGTATCGCCCCAAGGCATCTTGGACTTTTCAGGCGCAGTGATACGCTTATTTCTAAGCTTGTCAGCCTCAGCCCGTAACTCAGCGCCTTTAGCTCTAAGTTCGGCAGCTTGCTTGCGCAGGTCAAGAGGCTTGCCCTGCATTAAAATCTTTACGGCTATATCTAATAATTTATTAATTCGCTTATTATTAGAACTTTTATCTTTGCCGAACCACGCCGACTCAGGCAAAATCTCGTTCTCATCCTTCAAGTCCAGAGCTTTAAGCAAATTATTCGTCAGCTTGTCCCACTCGTCAGAGATATACTCCGGCAATTTTCCCTGATCGTTACTTGCGTTTTGAATTTCTTGCTCAGGCGTAGAGCCTGTAAATACTCCCGTCACTGCGTCCCAGCCGCTGCTCACAGTCTGCGCCGCATCGTCAAGCCAGCCAGCCTGTGCGCAATCAGCAGCCAATGCAAACATCAAGCTAAATAAAATTACTTTGCAGCGTTTCGCCATAATAAATCACCCCTTAAAAAATTTTAAATTTTCTTAAATTTTAGGGAATGCCTAAATTTTACTTCAAGCATTCCCATTGCAATAAATTTTATAAAATTTTTAAATTAATTACTTAAAATTCTTCGCGCTCGTCGTGATATTCAAAGCACTTCGCGTCCGCCCATAGCTTCTCAAGCCTATAAAATTCGCGGCCTTTCCGGCTGAACACATGAACTATTAACTCGCCTGCATCAACCAAACGCCAGTTCGAACTCTCAGCGCCTTCAACGCTGCAGGCAGTTCCATGCTTTTCAAACGCCTCTTCAGCTGCCTCAGTCAAAGTCTTTAAATGCACTTCAGAATTTCCCGTCACTAAAATAAAATTATCAGCCAGCGCCCCGAGGTCTTTTAATTCCATAAATAAAATATCCTCGCCGCCTTTGCCGCTCAACGCCTCCAATATATATTCATAATTTTTATAATTAACTTCGCTCATTTTTTAATAGCTCCTTTTAATTAATGCAATTAATGCATAAAATACCGCGTTAAAATTGCTATGACAGCACTAATAACAGAGCAGACTGCCGCGACCAAAGCTATATGATTCGACTGTGCCTTCTGGAAATCATCAAGACGCGTTTCTATTTTATTTATCGCTATAGCTAACATGTCCGTATCGCCGCTAAGCTTGGCCGCAAGAGCGTCAATTTTTCCGTCCAGTCTTGCGCCTAACGTATTAATCTCGCCCCGCACTGTTTTAAATTCGCCCTGCATTTCCGTACGCAGCTCGTTAATTTCGGATCTTAAAGCATCGTCGCCTTGTTTAATCTCGCTGCGCACAGCTTTAAATTCGCTCTGCATTTCCATGCGCAGCTCGTTAATTTCGGATCTTAAAGCATCGTCGCCTTGTTTAATCTCGCTGCGCACGGCTTTAAATTCGCTTTGCATCTCAGTTCGCAGCGAACTAATCTCAGCACGTAAAGCTTCATCGCCTTGTCTCATATCGGCGCGTAATGCTTCATCGCCGCTCTTCATCTCAAGACGCAGCAGCAGCAAATCTCCATGCAGCTGCGTGTAATTCCTAACCGATAATATATCTTTTAATACAAACTCTTTCTCTTGCTCTTCGTCTTCACCCTTATAAACAGCCTCTTCCATCTTCAGCGCCCCCTTTTATTAAATAAATTATACAAAATTTTTGTGAATAATTTATGATTAATAAAATTTTAAAAATTTAATTTATTAAGACGCTCGAATATCTGCTTTTTGTCATGGCCTAATATTAAGCTTATCGAGACGGCGCGGCGGTCCTCTTTGATTAAAGATCTATTAGTGATGCCGCATAATTCAGCAAGCGCATAAGCTCCCTCACGCACCGAGTCATCGCCGCTGGGCGGGTAAATAATATTAGTCGCGTGATAGTCAAAGTGCCGAGCGTTGCCTGTATAAGGCACTTCGATGCCGACGCGCTGGAAGATTTGAGCTGCCCGCTTGCTGATGCCTTTCTCGCCGTCGCCGTTTAATATTCTAATCTGGCCGACCTGCGCACAAAGCTCGGCAATTTTATCGCTGTCAAGATTGCTTGATTGCGGCTTAGAGCCTGTATTATTATTAGAATTAGAATTATTATTATTTTGCGTTTGCTCTTGAGCTTCGGCCATTGCCGACGCAGGCATTAATGCCACTGGCTCAGAGGGCGGCGGCAATTTAGCCGCAAGCTGCATAGAGAATTTAACGTTATCTAAAATCCAGTAGCTTATATTCTTGCTGTAACCGGCACGGCCCGGCGCCATGAACATAGTAATTCGGTCTTTGCCCAGCGCATTTGCAAACTGCAATAATCTCAACGCATCAAGCGGCGATAAATCAGTGTCGACAGCCTTCATCATCTCTTGAATCAGTGAAGGTATCTTAGGAATTATCGAAGGCGATTTAAATTTATTTATTACTATATTTATAAATTTCTGCTGACGCTGCACGCGGCCTATGTCGCCTAACGGGTCATGCCTGAACCGCACATAGCCCAGCGCAGTCTTGCCGTTCATGTGCTGCTGCCCCTTGGGAATATTTATAAATAACTTGCCCGAATAATCCGTGTAGTTCATGCGCTTGTCAACGTAAATATCAACGCCGCCGATCAAATCTATAATTCTTGGGAAGCTCTTATAATTTACTTTCACGAAATAATCGACCGGCACACCGGTTAAATTTACGACCGTCTCACGCAGCAAATTTATCCCGCCGTAAACATAAGCATGATTAATTTTGTCCCAGCCCCGGCCGGGAATATAAACACGCGAGTCCCTCGGGATAGACGCAATTCTAACGGCGCTGTTGTCCGCATCGAAAATCGCAAGCGCTATAGCGTCAGTCCGTGAGCCGCCGTCAACGTTATCAAGCCCGACAACTAAAACATTAACCGTGCCGCGCACCGACTCAATCGGCGACTCCTCTTCTTCCTGCTCCTCGCTTACCGCAAGCGTGTTATCGCTGTTGCTGGTCTTAACCGCCCTGCGCTCGGCCTTTCTCTCAGCTGCCTTAGGCAAGGGCAGTATATTAGGTGATTTAAAAAATTCTATAATGCGTACAGCCGAACCTCCGACCGTAGCCGCAAGAATCAGCAAAACTATGCCTAATACTTTTAACATAAATTTCAAGGCCGCAAATTTAAAGCTAAAAGCTTTAATCCTCCTGTTTTAAATTTTTAATTTATAAATCTTTATAAAGTCCAGCGGACTCTATATATATTTCAACCAAATGCGGCACTAAAAACCTTATGCCGCGACCGTCCCGCGCCCGCTCCCGTATCTCAGTACTCGAAATCGCGAACTGCGGGATCTCTATTACTTTTAAATTTTCTTTTATAATATCCGGCAGCTTATTTATATTCTTAATAGAATAGCCTGGCCTTGTAGCAGTAACAAGCGTGCAAAGCTCAGGCAATTTTTCGTAATCAAACCAGCTTGTAATCGACAGCATCGCGTCAAGGCCGGTTATAAAAAATAAATCTTCAGGCTTAATGCCAGTATCTAAAAATTCCCGCAGAGTATCGACAGTATGCGACGGCACTTTGCGGTCAACTTCAGTCCTTGACACCGAGTATTCATGTACGCCTGCCGTGGCTAATAAAGTCATCGCGTATCTATCCTCAGCCGAAGTGATTTTATAACTGGACTTGTGAGGCGGCGTACCCGTCGGCACGAATATAATTTTATCTATATTAAGACGTCTGCGGCATTCTTCGGCTGCTAACAAATGGCCGTAGTGCACAGGGTCAAACGTGCCGCCCATAATCCCAACTTTCACGGCCTCAGCTCTCCGCACTCACTCTATCAGGCTCAAATTCAAATTCTTCTTCGCCGATTAAAATTAAATCACCCTCACGCGCACCGGCTGCCTCCAACGCCTCTTCAACATTAAATCTCTTTAATAACCTTGCAAAGCGCATTAACGCGTCGTCATGATCAAAATTAATCCGCATGACAGCTTTCTCAAGCTCTTCATGCTCGACTTTAAAACTCCCGTCATATAATTTTGCGATATTAACCGGCTTAAACCTGCGCTTATTTCTATTATCTTTAGCTTCAAGCTCTATAATGCCGCTGTTATCCTCAAGGCTTGTAACTCCGGCAGGCCGCGGCGCACTTCTAACTAACTTTACTATAGCTTTTATCAAATCATTAATGCCTTCGCCGGTCAACGCGCTGACGATAAAGCACTCAGTGTTTAAACGCGCCGCCTCAGCCTTTAACAGCTCCGCATTATCACACGCATTAGCTAAATCTATTTTATTTCCGACTATTATATAAGGCCGGGCGTCCAAGTCTGCTCCATAAGCCCTAAACTCGGCCTTAATTACCTCAAGATTATTTAACGCGTCCGGCTCTGACAAGTCTATAACATGCAGCAAAGCCCGCGTCCGTTCTATGTGCCTTAAGAACTGCAGGCCAAGCCCTTTATCTTCATGCGCGCCCTCGATTAAACCAGGCACGTCAGCTATGACTATCTGCTCGTCATCGACCGCAAGCACGCCTAAATTCGGTGACAAAGTCGTGAACGGATAACCGGCAATTTTAGGCTTCGCGCCGCTTATTGCAGCTAATATGCTCGACTTGCCCGCATTGGGAAATCCAACAAGCCCTATATCAGCAATTAACTTTAATTCTAAAATTAAATTGCGCTCTTCGCCTGCGTCGCCCTTCTCAGCAAATCTTGGCGCTCTTCGAGTTGACGAAGCAAAATGCGAGTTGCCGCGTCCGCCGCGTCCGCCGTGAGCTGCTATAAATTCTTGCCCGGGCTCAACTAAGTCAGCTAAAATCTTTCCTGAATTTTCATCTTTAATAAGCGTCCCGCACGGAACTTCTATCACTAAGTCCTCGCCCTTAGCCCCGTAGCGCATTGCGCCTGATCCGTGACCTGCATGACCGGCTTGAAATCTTTTATTATATTCAAAGTCCGCGAGCGTGACTATGCCGCCCACGGCTTTTAATATCACGTCGCCGCCCTTGCCGCCGTCACCGCCGTCGGGGCCGCCCTTGGGAATAAATTTTTCACGGCGAAAGCTGAGCGCACCGTTGCCGCCGCGCCCAGCTTTTACGCTTATCCTTACTAAATCCGTAAACTTCAAATCTTAAAGTTTAAATTTAAAAATTAAATTAATCAGCTGCGTTGACGTTCACGAACTTCTTGCCGGCCTTTTTAACATACTCGACCTGACCATTGACCAGCGCAAAAAGCGTGAAGTCGCGGCCGCATCCAACATGCTTGCCCGGGTGAACCTGCGTGCCGCACTGCCGGACTAAAATACTTCCGGCATTGACAGTCTGCCCCGCAAAGACCTTAATACCCCTGTACTTCGGCTGGCTGTCGCGTCCGTTCGTCGAGCTGCCCTGCCCTTTCTTGTGCGCAAAAAACTGTATATCAAATTTAAAATTCATAATTTTTTACCTCCAATATCTATTACATTTACATAATCGCGGCCGTCGCCGTCAGCAATTGCCTTAAGCGACAGCGCAACACTGCGCGTTAAAAGATCTACACTCTCAGCCTGCTCACTCGGCCAGAAAATTTTAATTAACGGGATTTTAGAATTTATTTCATACTCAAGGCCTTTAACTTTTGCTATCTCATCAAGCCCTAACAGCAACGCCTGCACTAAGCTCGATACCGCCGCGCAGACTATATCACCGCCGCGCTCTGCATAGCCCGAGTGGCCTCGGCTCTCAATGCCCCGCAAAAATTTATCTTCCCAGTAAAGCTTGATATTAATCAATTAAAATTTAAGCATTAACTTCTTTAATCAAGACTTCAGTGTAGTACTGCCTATGGCCGCGCTTGCGCCTGTAATTTTTCTTGCTCTTGTACTTAAACACTATGACCTTGTCGGCCCGCGCCTGCTTTAATATCTCAGCCGTAACGCTTGCGCCCATAACATAAGGCGTACCAAACTTAGCCTCGCCGGTCTCCGCGTCGCCGGCCATCAGGACCTTATCAAATATAATCTCATAATGCTCTTCGCCCTCGAGCCGCTCAACCCTGAGCTTGTCGCCGGCCTGCACCCTGTACTGCTTGCCGCCCGTCTCAATAACTGCATACATAACTAAACTATTCCTCCGTTTCCGCCGGAGATTTATTTAGGCAAAATTTTTTAAATTTTTTAAGCCCTCTCCGTGCGATTTAAAAGCATTAAAAATTTTAAGCAATAAAGATATTTTAGTCAACTCAAATTTATTTTAAAAATTTAAAAAATAAATAATAACAAAAAGCCGACTGGTGTTAACCAATCGGCTTGATATTTATAAAATTAATCTGGCGGCGACCTGCTCTCCCACATGTACCCCATGCAGTACCATCGGCGCGGGCGGGCTTTACTTCCGGGTTCGGCATGGAGCCGGGTGTGTCTCCGCCGCTATGACCGCCATAAATCTTTATTACCTGAGCATATCAAAATCTTCATAGCAAGAAAATAAAAAACAAGAAAGAAAGTTTCAATTATTAGTACCGGTCAGCTCAACGCCTCACAGCGCTTACACCCCCGGCCTATCAAGCCGCTTATCTTACGGCTATCTTATCCTCTTTAAGAGGGAGAAATCTCATCTTGGAGGGGGCTTCCCACTTAGATGCTTTCAGCGGTTATCCC
>JAFUXM010000039.1 GCA_017470785.1 Synergistaceae bacterium | reverse complement strand
TTTGTGTGTCTTTTTTAGCTTTATTATATCGTATTAATCTGGATTGAACCGGAGAGTAAAGATAAGAAAAAGCCCCTGATTTAGGGGCTTAGTTTATTAATCTGGATTTATTTATTTTTTAAATTGGTGGAGATAAGGGGAAGTAAATCATCCTAACTAATCTCTCACCGATACTTAATCCACGCGATTTTAAGGATATGATTTTTATACGTTCTTTTGTACGGGAATTTTGATTTATTATTTATTACCGCGCTTATAATTTTGCTTTAACGCCGAGGCTTCTTGCGAGTTCGAGGAAATACACGTTAGCCTTACGCAAGTATTTCCGGTCTTCTGGACTAAGCGAGCGCAAAAATCTGGCTCTTTCCTGTTTGCTAAGCCCTGTGAGCGGGTGCATACGCTGTACTGACTGATTGAGCCCCTTTTTAGTACCGCCGAGCTGATAATATTGCCTCAGATAACGCCGCTGATTGGGCTTGTCTTTATATCTAATCGCGGTCTTGAGCTTGCGCAGTGCTTGACCGCGCCGTGTTATCGCTCCGCCGTCAAAGGTCTTGCCCAGTTCGCGCTCTTGGAACGTCCGAACTCTATCGAGAATATAGAAATACGCGCCCTCTTTCGGGTCAGCCGTGTATCTGAGTAAGTCCAACGTCCTATCAGTGCTGAAATACGGTTTGCCGGGTTCGCCTAAAATTGCGTTGACTTCCCGTGACAAGCCGAAGGACTGCGCAATATAGCTTGTCATGTCGCGTATCAAGCGCGGATGCGTTGCGTCTGGATAGAACGTCCGGCCTGTTGCAATTTCAATCGGCATTTTCAGCAGCGGCGTTAATGAGTTAAACGCTTTGTTGAACGCTGCGCTTGATGTCTGTTTGACGAAGTCCGTTACGCTCATATCGCCGTTTAAAATATCGCGTAAATCGCGGTAGAACGGTATCATACCCTTGCTGTCCTGCCCTACCCAGTCGAGAATATCTAACATTGCACCTACGCGGTCGAAATAGCTCACGCGCCCGTCTGACGTGTAGCCGAAAGTTATATGCGGCCTGTCTTTGACTTCCGGCGGCAAGTCGTCATCAGCTCCGCCGCTTATCCAGTTCGCAAGCTCGTTAAATGCTTTAATCGCGATAGACAGCATATTTAAGCGTAATAAAGTCATGCCGGTATGATAGGCGATTAGCGGCGATTTGAGCGCCAAGCCCTTTAATAAGCCTTTGGAGAAATCAAGCTTATTATTCCCGTCCCAGATGCCGTTTTTAAGCAGTCTATAGTAGCGTTTGGCGTTGACTTCAAGCCATGAATAGAACGGCACGGTCACATCACGTCAGCGCATTCCCAGCTCGCTGATGCTGTCGTAGTCGCCTAACAGCTCGTTACTCAGCTTATAAGCTCTGTCATGAATATCAGGTATTGCCTCTATCTCATCGCGCAGCGACGCACCCCAGTTGTTGGGCTTGCCGTCTGTATTAGCTTGCATTTGCTCAAGATATGATAAATACGTCGCATATCTCAAGATATTTTCACGGTATGATGATAATTTCATTATGCCGCCGATAGAATATTTATTAAGCAGTTTAAAAGCTTTCTTGCTTAATTTTTTAAAGTCTGCAGCGGTCTTAATTCCTGCAAGCTCGTTGCTAACAGCCTTAAATTCAGGGTCTATTGGTAATATTAATTGCTTGTCCATGCCTGAATTAAAATATTGTGCAGCTTCCGAGCCTATATCAGCCCCGCGTTCAATATAATTTTTCAAATCGCCCTCAGCGGCTCTCTTGCCGAACATAACCGGCGCAAGCTCTTGCATAGCCCTGCCGACATACTTTAGTGTATTCGGGTTACCGGCTAAAACTGCGTCAAGGTCGCCCGTGACATTGCGCAGATTATATTTAAGGGTCTGCGTCGGCCCGAACAACTGCCACATTTTCCATGTTTTAGTGATTTTGCGCAGCAATTTCTTAAATGATGCCGGCTGTTTTGCTTCAGCAAAGGCTTTGAGCGCGTCCGCAACTTCATTCGGGATTATCCATATTTTATTTTCCTTGTCTTGCATAAGCTTCATAATCTGGCCGACTGCGACATCGCTAAGCCCCAGCCGCTTTGCGCCTTTCTCCATACCTTTACTTAAAAGCAAGTCAAGCTTGCTGCTGCCGTTGACTGACAATAGGCCATGCGCCTCGGGGTCAAATCTCGTGTATCCTTCCGGTATCTCCCCGTCATAGCTATTATCATTAATCTCATCTTGTGAGTACGTCTCACTGCTTAAATCGGCTTTATTTTTATTAAGTTTTGCGCGTAACTTGTCGCCGATGTCATAACGCTCTTTAAGCTCGAGCAGCGCCCGCATAATAGCTAAATCCTGCAGTTGCTGTCCCCGGATATCAGCCGTGATCGCAAGATAATTCGAACTCATGTCGCGCTCACTGCCCTTATATTTCTTCATGTAGCCGCGGCCTTTGAGCGTGTTAATTAAGCTGTCAACGCTTTTAATTCCCGTAAATTCAGCTTTAGAGTTAGTCGTGCCGATTGCTGAATTATTAGCCTGCGCAAAAGCATTTAAATCATCGTTAAATAAAATTTCATGATGGAAATAATGCGGATTGCGCAGCACTTGCGACAGGTCGCTCATTCCTAACTTCTCTGCAAGCTCTATCATCTCGTTATTTAACTCGTTTATAGCCTGTTCATCGGCTTTAATAGCGGCCATAACGTTTTTATTATTCTCAGCGAGGCGCGATATGCGCTCATAATCGCTCTTTAGCGTCTCATGGTCAAGCCCCCACGGCAATTTAGCATCGGGCTTATCACTAATGCGCCACATCAAGTCATCAACTATGCGCTTACGCATAAACAGCTCGGTTTCATCCGGTGTTAAATCTTGAATTACTTTCCGCATGTCGTTGTTTGCCGTGCTGATTGCCGCGCCTATTCTTTGCACGAGCCGCGTCAGCGTGCCTTTAGCATGAATTAGATTTTGCCCGCTCTTTGAACTCTTGCCCAAGCTCTTAAGTCCTATGTGCTTCCAATAAGTCCGCACGCTCTCACGGATTTTAATATCGCCCCTGCTGTCTCTAAATCTGGCCTCGGTCTCTGCATTCGTAAACAGCATATTATCACTGTTATTATCGCTCTCGCTCTCAGTATCAGTATAAACGCCCAGCTCGTTGACCGGCCGCGCCGCCTCTGCAGCCGTTTTTGCTGCTTCTGCTTTTGCCGCTTCTGCAGCCGCTTTGTCGGCCTCATCTGTAGTCTCGACAAAATTATTATTTTTAAGCTTTTTGGCTGTCAGGTACTCGTTCGGGTCAGCCTCGCCGACTTCGAGATTTGCCGCCCGTTCACTCTGCCATGACGGCGTGATATTCTCGCCCCCGCTGTAGATATGATTATAGACTTCACGCGCATCTTTCGAGATATTGAACGTGACAGGGTGACCGTCCGCATTCACATATGTTATCTCGCGGGCTTTCTCGTAAATGGCTTTAAACCAGCCTTTTATAATCTCAAAGACGCGCTTTAACCTTGATGTCGGGGCTTTGCCGTCCATGAAGTACTTTTCTGCTCCAGCCGCAAATTTCTCTTGAGCATTGCGCCAAAGTTTTTTATCGCTCTCTGATAAATCTTTGCTGAAATCGATTTTATCAATTCCAAGCCATTTAGTAAGGGCGTTCCAGTCGTTACGCGCCGCCTCATTTAAATTAATCTCGGGATTATTGACAATATCCCTGAAATTCTGCAGGAACAGGTGCGCCGTCTCATGAATAACAGTTGATTTATTCGCGCTCTGCAGGATGTGAATTATGGCCTTGCCCTGTTCGCTGAAGTCAATATAGCCGCGTCTTGTGTCGGGGTTGTCTTCAGCTATCCGCGCCTGATTAAAAAACAAATCGCTTAAATCATCTTCTTGTGATGAGTTTGTTTCAGTTTTAGTTGTGCTGCTATCGCCGAACAAATCATCGAACGCCGTAGTATCGCTAATTGTGCTGCTGCTGTTTTGCGTCTCTTCGTCACTGCCGAACAAATCATCAAGCAATGCTGTATCATTAAATGTCGGAGTTTTAGTTTCCGTATCGCCGTCATTAAACAAGTCGTCAGCCGTAACCTCAAGGGATGGAATACTCGTTGTTTCCCTGTTTAATCTGTCAGTCCATATTACGTCATTTGTTTGATTTGCGCTAAAAGCTAATAATTTCCCGTTTTTAAAAGCTATGCGCTTTTCAGTCTTGTTATACTTATTAGTCCAAAAATCTTTTGCATCTGATGTCAAATCCCCTTTATCGTCAGTTTCTGTTATGCACCATGGCTGAGCATCTTTGCCCCAGTGTGTATTAACAATATTTCTGACAGCTTTTTGCCCTGCCTCGGTGTCTTCAACGGTATAAACAGTGATGCCTTTAGGAAGCACCTGCTTCCTTGAGAACTGCGGCACTGTGTCAGGGTCGACACGTCCCGCCAACGACGCTAATTCCGTCGTATGCTCTTCTAAAAACTTATTCATGTCTTTGATTGCCTCGGGTTGTAAGTGTAATTTTTCGGAAATTTTGAATGCTTGAATAATTCGGTGTGCATCTTTAGGCAATCTTATAATACCACGTTTGTCGTTTAATGTCCAGTACAAAGCAGCCTTTTCAAGTTTGGGATTTCCATTGGCGGATTTTTTAACGGCGTTCTCTTCGCCTAATTTCTCAATTTCCGCGATAGTCTGCGCCCGCTGTTCATCGCTTAAATCCGGTCTGTGTTTTTTAAGCTGCGCGTCCATCTCAGCCTTGCGCGACTTGCCGATTTGATTATACCTCGCAACTCTATTGTCTTCGCCGAATATCTTTATCTGATCTTCACGGGCGACATCCTCGGTCTCGGAAAGGAGTATCAGCCGCCGCTCAGCCTCGCTCATGTTCATTCTTGAACTTGCATTCCGCGCCTCAACTTCGCCGGCTAATAGGCCATATGTTTTGATGTCGTTAGGGTTGTCGTACCCGCTGACTTTATTTTCTTCCCTCACCAGACGAAAAGATTTTTCATATCCCCCGTCGTCGCGCCCGCTGAGATACGATTCAAGTCCCTTATCCATTTCATCTTTAGTGAGAATATCCTCTGCTTTCTTCCCCATTTCCTCCGCATATTCTCTTATAGCCACATCTGCAAGCTTAGTAGTTCCTGCAATATCTGGATGTTTTTTAGCATAGTATTCTAAGATAAGACGCCAAGCCCAAATATTTGACTTGCTTCTTATTTGGTCGCCGATCTCTAAGCCTCCGCCATGCGCAAATCCCTCTTCTCCCTGTACTGCGTGCTGAATTTCATGAATAATCGTATGTTTGGCGACTTCCCCGCTGAGATTTTCATTGAGCTCAATGGTGTTTGCATCAGAGTCAAATACTCCATACGCCCCGCCCGGCAAATTATCCTTGAACACAACGTGCACACCGCGCAAACTTGGATAGGCTTTATACAGCTCCGGCGCATCATAAAAATCATCAAGCTGCCCCTTGGAAAGGCCGTTCCGGTGAAATTCTCCGTCTAAAATTTCATACCGCCATTTGCCATCCGCGCCGCGTTCCCAGCCTGTAGCCAGCCATATCCTATCGGCGCTTTTGCCGATCTTCTCCATCTCACGGGCAATGCTCAAGTTCTCAATACGATTTTTACGGTCATACTCATCAAGCCGCGCTGCGCCTTGTTCGCCGATAATCTGATTATACGCTTCTTGCCCATTGTTGACATCTTCGGCAAAGTTTGCTATCTTTTTAATAAACTCCGTAATCGGGACTTGTTCACCGGCTTGTTCGGGAGCAGTCAACTGCCCTGCGGAGTTTTGTTTATATTTAAGTACGTCCACCGCTTCGACAGTATAGATTTTATTCCCGTCACGCTGATATTCAAGTACTGTAATCATAACAGGCGTATATTTTCCCGTGTCAGGATCAAGCATAATGCTTCCAAGTCTATGTGTTATATTAACTTCGCTTCGCCTATGTGAGTCAGGATGTGTTATTTCCATAACAGCCGATTTAAAGAGACGGTCGATATTTGCAACAGCAAGCGCATGAAGTTTAGGTGAAATCGATTTTTTAACCGCTTTATCGCTCATCATCTTTGACAGCCCTTTGCCGCTGATACTTGCAGTTATTCCTAATTTTGAATTATTTATCTCAGTGTTAAGAATACCTAAAGAACGTATAAGTTCTTCAGCTTCATTGGTACTGTTGACTATTCGCGGATTAGCCGCTTCTATGATAACGTCTCTTATCTGCTGCTGCTTAAAATCAAACTTTCTCGGTCTGCCGCGCCCGCGCTTAGCTATGCCGTCCGCTGTGAAATTAAATGCCCGCATATTAATTAAGTCATCTATGCTAAGACCGGTCGCCCGTGCAAAGTATTTATAGTTCTCAGCTATGACCTGAGAATATATTTTTGCCGTCTGCTCATCAATCTCTTTATGATTTAAGTCCTTAAGTATCTTAGCTATACGCTTTTCTAAACGTTTTGCGTCTAAATCCAACTGGTAGCCGTCTTTTGCGTCAAGATATTTAAGCGCCTTGCTTAAAAGCTCCTGCTTGCTCTTGACGATATTTTCTAACGCAAGTTCAGCATATTT
>JAFUXM010000038.1 GCA_017470785.1 Synergistaceae bacterium | reverse complement strand
CTCCAGCTAACCG
Organism: Synergistaceae bacterium; assembly: GCA_017470785.1. Lineage (GTDB taxonomy): Bacteria > Synergistota > Synergistia > Synergistales > Aminobacteriaceae > JAFUXM01. The sequence continues at coordinate 3,636 of JAFUXM010000038.1, read as the reverse complement.
ATTTTCCAAAACTCCCGAGCGCCTTGCTGCTTCATTTACCGCCTCCTTTCGCTGCCCGCCCTCTCATTTCTACCTGCTGGGCTGGGCTGCCCCGCTCCCTTGAGCTTGAGGATAGTATACTCCACGCTTTGGATTTTGTCAAGCGATTTTTGACAAAATTTTTCAGAAATTTTTTGCGGCGGGCAAGCGCTGATTGCTGCTGAATTTCCGGCAAAAAATTTCCGGCTGAAAAAATTCCGGCTGAAAAATTGCAAAAAAAATTTCCGGCTGAAAAATTTTTGCCTGAAGGCTCGCCAGTCCAGCCTGAAGTCTTGCCGGTCTTGCCACTCTTGCCGGAAGGCTCGGGCGGTGAAAATTTCCTGCCCTGATTTCCTGCCCTGATTTCCTGCCCTGATTTCCTGCCCTGATTTCCTGCCCTGATTTCCTGCCCTGAAAGCTGGGCTGAAAAATTTTTGCCTGAAGGCTGAAGCCTCGCCAGTCTTGCCTGAAGGCCGGAAGGCTTGCGCGCGGCTGGAGCAGGCGCGGGGAAATTTGCGCGCGGCGCGGGCTGTCAAATTTCGCTTGACAAGGCGGCGGGGCGTGCTATAATTGAGGGCAGTGGAGACGTGGCCGAGCGGTCGAAGGCGGCTGACTCGAAATCAGCTGAGCGGGTTTCCCGTTCCCAGAGTTCGAATCTCTGCGTCTCCGCCAAAGTCACGAAGATTGATTACGCAGAATTGCGGAGTGTAGGAATTGCTGAGATTGAGATAGGCGATTTAGCGGATAAAAAAAGAGGAGCGTCGGCGCGGTGTGCGCTTCAGCTCCTTAGGGTTACGTTGCCGCTGTCAATGGCGGCATTGTATCACAAGACGGGTCAATCTGCAAGCTTCTCGGAATTTTGATCTTTTTGATCGGTGGGGGAAGATGCAGAGCCCTTGATCTGTGCTAATTTGTCTTTCATTAAGTCTGGGATGGGAACGCCGAGTTTGATTGCGTTCTCGATGATGCTCAGGCTTTCGTTGGCGATATAGAAGAAGATCACAGCTGTGCGCAGTGTGTCGGCCTGGCCGAAGATTAATTTATCGACTACGTTGGCCGCGCCTACGAGTGCAAAGATCATGACTTTGCGGGCGATGCCCTTAAAGCCTGTTGAGCTTGACAGTTCGCGCTGGGCGAATGCGGCGGAAATGCCGGAGATGTAGTCGACTATGGTGAGGCCTAAGAGCGCGTAGAGCAAGCCGTCGAGGCCGCCGAAGTACCAGCCGAGTGCGCCGCCTAAGAGGCCTGCAAGATAGCTGATCCAGTCGGTCATGCGGTCTCGTCTCCTTCTGGGTTAATATCAGGCTCGGCTGCAACGTCTTCGAGTTCGAAGCCGTCGGGCAGGGTGATAATCACGCTGCGGGACTGAGATTTGAGCGCCGCGCCGAATAATACGCCTAATATAAAGAACATCATGCTTGATACTGCGCCGCATATAAATATGAAGATGTCGCTCATTGCTATCACTCCTGTTGTAGTGTGAGAATTATTTGCGGTAGTCCCAGCGGGCTTTGCAGCCGCGGATATCTACGTGAATGCGGTTGTTGTACTTGCCGATGCCGTCGAAGCCGGCCTGTTCAGCAAATTTTGCCATCTGGTCAATGCTGATGCCCGGCACTTGCGCTACGTCAGCGGCGGTGCCGTAGAGGTGCTGAGAATTTTTAGCGCCGCCGACTGTCTTGTTGTGTTTGGCGCAGCGGCAGCCGGAGTTAATGCGCAAGGGCTTGCCGCCGCATAATTCACGCAGCTTTTCGAGCTTAGCTACTAGCTCCTGTTTGACCTGGTCGAAGCCGCAGCCGCAGTGGCAGGCGAATTCTTTCTTGCTGAAGTGAGCTGATAAGTCGCCCATGTTAAATCGCCTCGTCTTCGTCTTCGTCTTCAGGCTGCTCTTGATTTAAGCCGAAGATGGTGTTATAAGTCTCCTGGCTTAGTTCGCCGGATGCTAAGCGGCTGTCGAGTTCGGCCTTGACTTCGGCCTTGCGGGAAGCTTTGACGCTGTCGAAAGATTTTAAGCCCGCTATAATGCAGTCGCACCAGATGCTAATCATGATTACTCACCTCCGGCTAAGTCGAGCTCGCACAAGGCGGCCTTGATCTTGAGTATCTCGCTGGCCTGTTGGGCGGCGTCGGCTATGATTGCGCCGGTGTCGACCTTGCAGACTTTGACCTGATCACTCAGGGCGAATACAGTGCCGTTTACGGCGATGCCCTCGGCCTGGTCTGCACTGCACTGCACGTACACGCCGGTGTTAGGAATAATTCTGACATAGCGCGGCTGCTCGCATAATGCAAGGCGTTGGCCGCTGTCTTTGCTGATTACTTCGTACATGTTAATCTGCCTCCGTATTTGAGATTTCCAGCTCGTGCTCCAGCTGCATTAATTCCGCCGGAGCTAATTCAAAGAAGCTGTCATTAAATAATATCACATCTTCGAGGGGTTTGAGCAGGTGAGAATAATTAGCGCGCAGGAAATTCTGCTCGCGCTGGGTGAAGCGGGCTGCGTCGCCTCTGGGATCATAGGCTAAGCGTCTAATCAGCTCGCCGCGCGCTAGCCCTAAGCCGTCGTCGTTGATAGCGAAGTGTTGCTTAGCTGTGAGGCTGCGCCACACGCAGACCGGCTCGTCTTTGAAATATAGCAAATCACCATTGCGGTATAAGTGGTCGCCGCGGCGGATCAATACGCGGATTTGGCGCATATCGAGCGCGTCGAAGCGGGTGTGACAGATATAGTCGTGTTGATGCGTCATGTCTAAATTCTCCTGTTCTGTGATTCTGTGATGTATATTTTGGAGTGAAAGCCCGCACCTGATGCGGGGATGGGGATTAGTCGGAAACGTCTAAGTCGGTGCTGGTCGTAGTGACTATCTGGGCGCCGGTCTTCTGGTACGGGGCACGCTGGAATGCGGCGGCCTTGCTGATCATGACGTCCATGAAGGCCTTGACCTGGGCGCCGGTGGCATCAGCTTTGGCATTCTGCAGCGTGAAGCTGAATGCTTTCTCGTCCTCGTCAATGAAGCCCATTACTACTTTGGAGCTGGTAGATGTTGCCATGGTATCACTTCCTTTCGGTGTGGGCGCGGGTTAGCGCTAATCGTCGGTGATTACGGTGACTACGGTGTGCTCGACGCTGCCGATAGGGTAATTCAGGATAGGCGCGGCCGCGTTCTTCAGCGCAATAATATCAGCGGCGGATACGTTCTGCACCATCGCGGGCAACGTATCGGTCTTAGTGATAGCCTTGCCGCTCTCGGTTGTGCCGGCATTGAGCTTGAAGCTCGCCTTGCTGCTCTTCAGTGTTGCTGTTGCTGCCATAAGAAATCACTCCTTGCTGTTGATGAAATCAAGTCTTATTTGCCGTTCGGATTAACCGCATCAGGTGCGGTTGTGCATTGGCTTTGCAGTCATTGCACGCGTGATAATATAACACAGCCGAGGCAATCTGTCAAGCATGGATTTGGATTTGGATTTGGAAGTGAGTTTGTGACTGGGAAGGGTGAGTGTGTGATTGGATGTTGTGAGAAGTGAGACCGCCCCGCTGGCGCGGGGCTCGATCTCGATGAATGGATGTGTATCAGTGTTGCCGTTCCCGCTGGCGCGGGTGAATGGCTTTGATATTAG
>JAFUXM010000037.1 GCA_017470785.1 Synergistaceae bacterium | reverse complement strand
TTAAAAGCATCTGAGGCTGTAGAGTTCGCAAAGACAAATCGTGTTGCGCTCGCGTTTCTTGATATAGAACTTGGCCGGCACAGCGGCCTTGAATTATGCCGTGAACTGACTGAAATTAACAAATTAACTAATATAATATTTCTAACAGGCTACCCTGACTATGCGCTCGAGGCTTGGGACACTCAAGCCTGCGGCTTCCTCGTTAAGCCGTTACGGCGTGATGCTATTATAGAGCAATTAGGCAAGCTCAGGCATCCAATCGCGGGATTAAAATATTAAATATTAAAAAATGACAAATCTGCACGAGATTATAAATTTTATGTTTGCTGTAATAGGCATAACGCTTGCAGGACTGGGATTTACAATGACTGTAAGCAGCAACAGCTTGGACTTATGGACTAAGCGCTTCTTTGCCGCATTCTTTTTAATATTCATGGGCGCTGCCGTGAGCGATTTAATAATTACTTTATCAATGAGTTTCTTAGAAGCTGACGGCGTGATTTTCACAAAACTCGGAATTTTCGGCAACGCAATCTTCCAGATGTCAATAGTGATTATGCTGTCGCTGTTACTATTTCACTTATGCAATGAGGACTGGCTGCACAGCAAATTATTTTATTTCTCTGTAAGCTTATGGCTGGCATACTTCATTCACTTAATAATTGCCCAATTCTACTACGTTGACAGCTCTAATACTTATCACAGAGGCGCGTTGTACATACTGTTCTTACCGATTACATTATTAATGGGAATTAATATAGTCACGTTTTACGGCAGGCGGGATAAAATCTCGCAGCTGCATAGAACGGCTTTCTGGATTATTCTCACTTTGCCGTTCTTAGCGTTAATAGCGCAATTATTTTTCTCAGGCATTAGATTTATCTTAATCGGCACAACAATTTCAGCAATTACAATGTTTATGTATATTCTAAAAGAACAGGCTGCTGAGACCGCGCGGCAGCAGCTGAATATAAAAATTTTGCAGATAAGGCCGCATTTTATATATAATATTATGACAAGCATTTATTATTTATGTGAGCGTGATGCGCACAAGGCGCAGAGCGTAATAAAATCCTTTACGGCTTATTTGCAAAAGAATTTCAGCGCAATCGTAAAGCGGGATTTAATTCCGTTTGACGAAGAGCTTGAACACACGCAAGCGTACTTAGCAGTAGAGAAAGCCCGTCACGAGAAATTATTATTTATTGAGTATGACACGCCCGATAAGTCATTCAGGCTGCCGCCGCTGACGCTCCAGCCCATAGTTGAGAACGCAGTTAAGCACGGTGTCGACACCGAACTCGAGCCGCTGCATATTTTTATACGCACCGCGCAGCTTGAGCTTGCCAATCATGAAATTATACATGAAATCATAGTTGAGGACACCGGCCCGGGCTTTGACCGCGAATTAATTTATGATAAAGACAATAATATTAAAGCTATTAGAGCTGAAGCTAACGAGGCGCATATCGGCCTGAATAATATAATCGAGCGGTTAAGAATTATGTGCGGCGGGACGGTGAGCATCGAACCTCGGCACGGCGGCGGCACGATCGTGCGGATTAGAATTAAGATTAAGACCAGCCGGCGGCGCAGCATCTAAATTATTAAAGTCGGCGTGAGAGTTTAAATTATTAAATTATTAAAGTCAGCCTCTTAAACTAGAACTGGTGGACTGACCGGACTATCACTAAGTCAGCAGCCGAAGCGTATCTTGCTCAAGACATTATTACCCGCGATGCCTTATTCATGGGTAAATACACTATGCTCACGACATCGGGCACAACGGGCGACCCGTTAATGATGCTGCGGGACGGCCACCGCAACGCCATTCACGGCGCAATACTTCAATCACGTTTCTTCAGCGCACTCGGCGACTTGATGGACTTCTCAAAGCATCGTGTTGCAGGCTTAGTAATGGACGACCAGCGCATTTCAAGCTACAGCTCGTTCATTCGGCTTAGGCAATCAAAGCCGGAGTTTGAGCAAAATATGCTCTGTGTGCCGCTGCGGCTCAGCACGGATGAGAAAGTGAAGATGCTTAATGACTTCCAGCCGGAGCTAATCGCGGGCTATCCGTCCGAGGCTTTATTAATGGCCTTGCAGCAAAAATCCGGCAAGCTGCATATCGCTCCGAAGGCCGTCGCCTGCTCAGCTGAGACCCTCACAAACGATATGATTGATACTATACAAGACGCGTTCAATGGCTGCGCAGTCGCGAATAACTACTGCATGACTGAGGGCGGCGAAATGGCTTGTCAAGCTGTCGGCGCGAGACGTGAAGCCGGAGTCGGCGCGAGACGCGATAGGCCATGGGCATATGGCCTATCGTGCCGCCATCTGCACGTCAACGCCGACTGGGTGATACTCGAGCCGGTGGACGAGAATAAAAATCTTATTACTGACAGCAGCACATGGTCAAAGGGCGTGCTGGTCACGGACTTAAGCAATTTTATCCAGCCGATTATACGCTACTACGTCGAGGACAGTGTTAGAATTTCCCCGTCGCAATGCCGTTAATTAATCTGGGTTTAAATCGATATTATCATTTTAATAAATTAGCGTTTAAGATTTATAAAAAATTTAATGTCGAAATTCACTCGGCTAAGCTAACAGGCGGCGCAAGCATCGAGGACATCGAGAATATTATTCTTGACGCCTTGCTTAATAACAGTAACGCATCTGAAGTTGTTAATACAGAAGTTCAAGGCGGAATCACAGAGGCTGACCTGACTTTCCCGCAGCTGGTAGTTTGCTATGATTGTATGAAGCGCCCGACCGAAGTTCTGTATAACGTGCCTTCGATACTCAAGCTGCCTGATAATTTAAATATTAATAAATTATTGGAGATTTTGCGCAGCATTGTTGAGGCTCACCCGGCCTTGTCAACGAGCTTTAAACTAAAGGACGGCAAAGTCGTACAAGTTTATAATAATGCACGCGATAATGTAAATTTTGAAGCCTTAACGCTAAATATCAGCGAGCAGGAATTGGAGAGCTATAAAAAAGAGTTCGTAAAGCCGTTTGACTTGAGCAAAGGGCCATTGTACAGATTTGCAGCTGTTAAGACTGATAATAATTTATACTTGCTCACGGATTTCCATCATTTAGTGTTAGACGGCGCGTCGCTGAACTTGTTTATTGAGGAATTGGCCGCAGCCCTTGACGGCCTGATGCCTGAGCCTGAGAGCTATGATTATTTTAATTATGCAGCTGACGAAAAAGTGTTTGAGCAGTCTGAAAAGTTTGCTGAAAATCAAAAGTTCTTCGCGGCCATGATGAAAAATTTTGAGAGTGCAGCTGAGATAACAGCGGACTTAAACGGCCGTGAGGAAAACGGCCTGATGAAGCGCGTTGTATCTGAGTTTGATTTTAATAAGGCCGAAGAATTTTGCAGACAGCGCGGCATCACACCGGCGGCCTTGTATTTAGCTGCAACGGCCTATGCAGTATCGCGCTTTGTGAATGACAAAAATATTTTTATGTCAACTATCAGCAATGGCCGCAGTGATTTACGCACTGCCAGAACTTACGGAATGTTCGTTAATACGCTGCCGCTCGGAATTGACATTAAAGACGAAACTGTAGGCGAGTTTCTTAAAAGATCGGCGGCCTTGCTGTCAGATACAATCGAGCATGAGAAATACCCGTTTGCAAAAATCGCCTCGGACTATGGTTTTGAGCCAAAAATCATGTATGAATATCAAATTGGTGTTGTTAGCAGCGGCAGCGCTCTTGAGTGTCATACTTTCGGCTTGGAACTTACGAAATTTAAGCTGGCTGTTCACATTGAGGACGAGGGCGTCGCAATTTATTATAATGACGCGCTGTACAGCGAGGAGCTGATTAAAAATCTTGCACGGTCGATAGTTATAGCGTCAGAAGCAATGATTATAAATATAAATAAGTCAGTGAAAAGTATTGAGCTGATTGATGCAGACCGGCGCGAAGTGTTAGGGCACTTCAGGACTGAAGCTAAGGCCGATATTAAAACTAAGCTTTACCATAAAATTATTCATGAAAATGCTATTAAATCACCGGATAAAATTGCTTTAATAGCCTGCGACGGTAAATTTACATATAAAGAGCTTGATGAAATTACTAATGGAATGGCAAAAGCTCTGATTGAAAATGGAGTAAAACCCCGTGATAGAGCGGCGTTGCTCTTGCCCAGAACGAGCCGTGTAATTATGTCAATGTTCGGAGTGATGAAAGCAGGCGCTGCGTATATCCCATGCGACCCTGAATATCCTGCTGAACGTGTTAATCATGTTATAAATGATTCAGGTTCTCAGTTTGTAATCACGACTGCTGACCGGCTTAAAGATTTTAAAAATGCCATTGATGTCGAGACGCTTATAAATAAGAGCAGTGAAGCGCCTGAAACTGACGTTGCGCCGCAGGATTTAGCTTATTTAATCTACACGTCAGGGTCAACGGGCAAGCCAAAGGGCGTCATGCTCCGCCACGAAAGTATCTGCAATTATCTTACAAATCACGAGGCGAATAGACATATTCACGCTCTCGCTTCGGACGCAAATATTTTATTGATCGTTACGACAGTGTCATTTGATATGTCATTAAAAGAACTCGGAGCGGCGTTGTTTAACGGGCTGACACTTGTTTTTGCTGACGAAGAACATACGACTAATCCTATGAAACTTGCGGAATTATTTAAACAGACCGGCGCGGATGCGTTCAACGCGACGCCGTCAAGGATGCTGCAGTATATGGAGCTGCCGGCATTCCGTGAGGCCTTATCGCAGTGCAGGGTGTTGATGTGCGGCGGTGAAAAATATCCTAACGGCCTTCTTGACAAGCTTCGCAAAGTCTCAAATGCAAGAATTTTCAACACTTACGGCCCTACGGAAATTACAGTTTCGTCAAACGCTAAAGAATTAACTGGCTTAAATCTAGATAATATAGATAATATGCCGATTATCCCGATTGGGCGGCCATTGCTCAACGTAACTGAGTTCATCGTTGACAGCGACGGCAACGAACTGCCGCCCGGCATAGTCGGCGAGCTATACGTCGGCGGAATGGGCGTTGCGAGCGGCTATAACAATCTGCCGGAGATGACAGCCGAGCGTTTTATTGAATATAAGGGAATGCGCGTCTATAAAACCGGCGATTACGCTAAATGGACGGCATCCGGCGACGTAGTGACGTTAGGCCGGACGGATAATCAGGTTAAATTACGCGGTCTGCGCATTGAACTCGGCGAGGTCGAAAATGCGATAGCTAAGGTAGCTGGAGTTAAGAATGCAGCCGTGAAAATCAGCAAGATTAGAGGCAGCGAGCATTTATGCGCGTATTTCACAGCTGAAAATAATAAAAAAATAGGGATTGCAAGCATTAAGGCTGAGATAAGCAAGACGCTGACGCAGTACATGATACCGACGGCGTGGTTGCAGCTTGACAAAATGCCGATGACGCCTAACGGCAAGACGGATTTAAAGTCACTGCCTGAAGCTGTAATCGACCGCGTCAAGCATGAAGACGCATCTAATGAGGCTGGAACGCGCATTCTGTAAGATATTTGCTGAAATTCTTGAGCTTGACGAGGTCGGCGCGACTGAGGATTTCTTTGAACTCGGCGGCACGTCGCTGTTAGTTACGCGCATCATGATTGAGGCCGAAAAGGCCGGCTACGCCGTTAATTTCGCTGATGTATTCGCACGACCTACACCAAGACTTTTAGCTGAGTTATTTATAGCTAAAAATGTTATTATTGCAAATGCAAATTCGTTAGATAACGATGTAAAGAACTATGATTATACTAAAATTAATTCGCTGCTTGCAGCTAATACGCTTGAGTGCTTTAAAACAGGTGAACGGCAAGCTCTCGGTGACGTTTTATTAACCGGCGCAACGGGCTATCTCGGCATTCATATTTTACATGAACTTGTCGAAAATTACGACTGCAAAATTTACTGTATGCTGCGCGGCCGCAAGAATTACAGCGCTGAAGACAGATTTAGACATCAGCTGTTTTATTACTTCGAGAATGACTATAACGAGTTATTTGGCAAACGTTTATTTGTGATTGACGGCGACGTTACGCATGAAATTAAAAATTTAAAAATTAACACTGTGATAAACTGCGCAGCTGTAGTTAAGCATTTCTCAGCCGGCACTGAAATTGAGGATACGAACGTAGGCGGCGTGAAGAACTTAATTAATTATTGCATAAATAATAATTTAAGGTTAATTCAGGTCTCGACCATGAGTACGGTCAGCACGTTTATGGACGATGGCAGCGTGTTACCCGCAGGCCGCATGATAGGCGAACAGGACTTATACTTCGGCCAGTCGCTGACAAATCAGTATGTGCATTCAAAATTTTTAGCTGAGCGCTTAATACTTGAGGCCATAGCTGAAAAGAAGCTTAATGCTAAGATAATGCGCGTTGGGTCACTGTCAGCGCGTTACAGCGACGGCGAATTTCAGATTAACAGTAATACAAACTCGTCAATGGGACGCTTAAAAATTTACGCGATGTTGGGAGCCTGTCCGTATGAGCAGCTGGACGTACCTATGGAATTTTCGCCGATTGATGCAACTGCGAAAGCGATTATAAAATTATGTGAAACGCCGCGTGAGTGCGTGCTGTTCCATCCGTACAGCCATAATAACACGTTAAGCGCAGATGTCTTTAAAGCAATGACGCGCTGCGGCCTTACTATCAAGCCTGTCGAGTGTGAGGAATTTAACGAGGCTATTAGAATAGCTGAGAATGACCCAGTCAAGGCGCGATTATTAACGAGTATGCTGGCGTATCAAAGCGGCGGCAAGAATAGCGTTCACATTCCGCGCCATAATAGCTACACGATGCAGGTGCTTTATCGAATGGCTTATCAATGGCCGGTCACGACGCCCGAGTATCTCGAGAAATTTATTAATGCGCTGAAGGGCCTCGGGTTCTTTGATGTGAATTTTTAATTTTATATTTTAGGCCGGAGGTTAAGTTATAAAATAGCGTGACAATATGGAACATTGACTTTAATATTCTCAAAAAATATGCAAAAATTATATTACAAAAATTGTAAAGGAGTAGATAGTATGCAAAAAGTTTTTAAATTATTAACTGTGCTTTTAGTGTTAAATTTATTTGCTTGCTGTGCAGCGGCAGCAGCGCCGGATTATTCCCAAAAATCGAGCTGGTGTAAAATTCCGAATGTAACTAAAGATGTCGATACGTTCTACATTAACTCAACGGTTTATATCATAGGCAGCTTTGAAAGCGGTGCGCCCGACTATGCAACGCTCGACAACGCGGAAATGTTAAAAGGTTTTGAGGAAGAATATATTGCTCATGCAACCGTGTATGAGGCCGCAACTAACGTATTCATGCCGTATTACAGACAGGCCGGCTTGCGTTACGCCGGCGAAGTCCAGAAGAAGACCGGCGGCATCGACGCTGCGCTCTTAGGCATACCATATGATGACATAACTTCAGCGCTTGACTATTATTTTGAGAATTATAACAACGGCAGGCCGTTTATTCTCGCAGGTCACAGTCAGGGTTCAGCCATGGCGTTGCTTGTGTTAAAAAATTACTTTAAAAATCATCCTGATTACTATAATCGTATGATAGCCGCATATGTAATAGGCTACTCAGTCACACGCGATGACTTAAAGGCTTACCCGCATTTGAAATTTGCAGCGGGTGAGACAGACACGGGCGTAATAATCAGCTGGAACACCGAAGGCCCTAATAACACTCATAACGGCGTTGTGCTGCCTAATGCGATCAGCATCAACCCGCTGAACTGGAAGCTTGATAATACTTATGCGCCGGTCAGTGAGAACTTAGGCTCGCTCATGCCGAACGCTGAGACCGGCAAGCTCGAACTTCAAGATGTTAATGCTGATGCGCAAGCAGTGCCGGAACGCGGCGTAATCGTGACTAATGCTAATATCACGCCGTATCCTGCCGAAGCAGCAGAGATATTTACTAAGTTATTTGGCCCTCACTCATTCCACGAGTATGACTACTCGTTCTACTACAATAATATCAAGGCCAACGCGGCTAAGCGCATCGCAGCGTATAAGGTCGGCCTTGCGGAGAAATAAGAGTAATGTTAGATAACTTAGGCCGCCCAACGAGGCGGCCGACTGGTATCGGTGAGCAGATATTGGTGGGTCCAGGGGCTCTGCCCCTGGCTGATAGAGTTTACAGAAACGCTAAAATCTATTCTGTAAGATTAGACGGCACAGAGATACACGCGGCAGCGCTGGCCATTAAGGACGGCAAGTTCGCATATGTCGGCAGTGAAGCTGGTGTTGCTGAGCGGATAGGCAAGGACACGGAGATTATTGACTGCAAAGGCAACAGCATCATTCCCGGCCTTGCTGACGCTCACATGCACCTGTCAAACGCTGCGAAAAAGTACGGCTCATGCAGCTTCTCAGCTATCGTGCCTGACCCTAAGACTGATACGCCTGAAAATGTCTTGAGGCAGATGCAGGAAATCTTGCAGGCTTACGCTCAAGCAAACAAGGACGTTGCAATAATACGCGGCATGGGCTGGGACAGGTCGTGGTTCTCGGGTGCACTGCAGGGCATTATAAGGCCGCTGACCAGACATGACATAGATGCAATCGTGCCGGATAAGCCAGCTGTTCTCATGTCATTCTGCGGCCATAGGCTGCTGCTGAACACTAAGGCGCTGGAAATCGCCGGTGTAACTAACGCCACTGATGACCTTAACGGCCTTATTGTCAAAGACGCCGCCGGAAATCCAACAGGCTATATTAAAGAACCAGTCGCTTATCTGCCTATCATAGCCAGAATTGCGGACTACGAATTTACCCAGGCTGAACACCGCAAATTTATTAAGCAGGCATTTGATGAGTATAACAAGCTCGGCTACACGCTGTTATGCGACTGTCACCAAGTGGACGCGCCGTATGCTGCACTGTATGAAATGGCTAAAGCCGGCGAATTTACAGTTAGAGTGTCAGGCGTTCATAACGTCACCGATGACACGCGCGATGCTGACCTTGAGCGCGCTATCGCTAACCGTGATAAATTTAATGTTGACGGGCTGCTTAATGTCGATACGCTGAAGTACTTCGCGGACGGCGATTTATCGATGATTGAGCCTTATATCGAAACTGCCGGCGATAAGGCCGGTACACGCGACCCGCTGCTTTGGGACGAAGACCATATGATGCAGTCTATGGCTATGGCTAACAAGGCCGGATTTAACGTTCACACCCACGCCATGGGCAGTTACGCTATACGCCGTGTCATTGACTGCTATGAAAATGCTCAAAAACTTTATCCCAATCCTAAAATCAGAAATATAATTGCCCACTGTACGTTTATTGCGCCTGATGACAAAGTGCGCATGGGCAAGAGCCATATTATAGCCAGCAATCAGCCCGGCTGGTTCACTGACAGCCCGACTACCCAGCCTGTTATGGTAGCTTACTGGGGCGAGGATGTCGTAAAGTACGCGTATCCGAGTAAATCGCTGATAGATAACGGCGTGATGTGCGCATATGGCTCTGACTTCCCAGTTAATGCCGCTTATGGCCTTGCAGGTATTCAGGTCGCTATGACCAGACGAAGCGTTAAGTTGGATTTAACTTATGAGCTGTACAAGGACTGCCCGGCTGTCATGCCGGATGAGTGCGTCAGCTTGAAAGAAGCGCTGCAGGCTCATACGATTAATGCCGCTTATCAAGCCCACTTGGAAGATGTGACAGGTTCAATCGAGGCCGGTAAATCCGCAGAGCTGGCAGTCTTAGACTCCGACATAGAGAACACTCCGGCTGATAAAATTCAGGATATAAAAGTCCTTGAGACCGTGTTTAAAGGCAAGACAGTATTTAAGCTGTAAAATTTAATTTTAATAAAGAAAGTGAGTGATTGCTTAATTAACATGAAGAAGTTATTTACACTCGATGATATTATGATTGCCTTCATAGCGGCTCTTGGCTATGGCTTAGGCTTGGAGATACCTAAAAATTTAGGCTGTGCAATGTGGCTGTGCAGCATAATTTGTTTAATTATCGGCCTCGCCGTTGAAGGGCTTGTAGAGAAAATAGTATTCAGCAAAGCCGTGCAGAAAAGTATTTTAAAAAGGGTCATGATTTTTGCCGCGTTTGTAATTATTTTCATTGCCGCAGAGTATCTATCCGTACGGGCTATGGGCGCATCTATGGTTGAACACTTGCTTACAAAGTACGTCTTTGTAATCGGCCTGCCTGTTGCCGGCTTTGCGTTCAGTATGCTCATGCGCTGGTATCGCATCAGGAAAGTCCGCAAACTCTACGGTGACGGCAGCGGCGGCTATGTGTTTGATTTAGCGGCTGAAGAAATTGAAGACGTGAACAGGCAGAATAAAGCTATTGCCGGTGACTACGACGCTGATTTGGCGGTCAAGACCCGAACCGGCGTATATGTCGGGGAACGGGATAAAAATTTAATTTTCTACCGCGGCATTCCTTATGCAAAGCCGCCGGTCGGCGAACTCAGGTGGAAAGCTCCCGTGCCGCTTGCATCGTCTAATAACGTATTTGAAGCGCAGAACTTCGGCGCTTCGGCAATACAGGTTGAACACAAGGGCGTAATCTTAAAGCATCATAGACAGAGCGAGGACTGCCTTTACTTAAATATCTGCGTCGGAAGGCAGGATAAAAGCTCAAAGAAGCCCGTGCTTGTGCTGTTTCATCACGGCGATTTTACGTGCGGCGGCTCTGCAGACCCGTTATTGTACTGCGATAAATTTATAGACAAGCATCAAGATATAATATTCGTGAACTTTAACTATCGGCTCGGTATATTTGGCTTCATTGACTTCTCTGAAGTCCCGGGCGGCGAGGATTATCCTGACGCGTTAAATCTCGGACTGCTTGACCAGCTTGCAGCGCTGAAATGGATTAAAGAGAACATAGCGGCATTCGGCGGCGACCCTGACCGTATAACCGTAATAGGCTTTGAATCCGGCGCAGTGTCTATAATGCTGCTTGCAGTAAGCAAACAGGCACAGGGACTGTTTAATAAAGCTTTCGTGTTTCAGGGCAGCTACATAATGGCCTATGACACGCCTGACGCCTCAAGAACACTTGCGAAAGATTTATTAAATGAAACAGGAAGTTCTACAATGCAGGAGCTTGCAGCGTTAAGCACTGATAGCTTGAAGGCAGCAGCGCAAAGGCTCTGGAAGCATTTATGCGCCCCGACATGCGACGGCAAATTTATTCCGGTTGACGCATATAAAGCCTGTCAGGCCGGCGCTGCATCAGGCATAGACTTTATCGTAGGCATTCCGCGCAATGAAACGCAGGTGTTGCGAGCCTTTGTAGGCGAGAGCAATTACGAGGAGTTTTTACATTTCACTGTTAAAGATATGCAGCAATATTTCGACGCTCAAGTTGCTCAAACTGTGCAGGATTATATCGATACGCAGACGGCAGCCGTCGGTGAGCTTGAGGCCATGCGAAAGCTTGCTGAGCAGTGGATCGCAATTTGGATGTATCGGGTTGCAGTAAAGCTTGCAGCCGGCGGAAACAAAGTGCATTTAATGTACTGGGATGAAGAGCCGTTAATCGAAAATCTTGGCTCGGGCAGCGTCGATGCCATAACCGCGTTACTCGGCAACAGCAAAGCATCACAGATGTACGGCAACGTGATGAATGCCGATTTATCTGTTATATTGCAGAGCTTGTTAGTAAAGTTTATTAACGGCAAAGCCCTGCAGCTCTATCAAAATGAGATTAAGGGCATCGATGCCTTTAATTGGCCTGCATTTAACGATAAAAGACAAGCGCTTATAGCCGCAGATAATAAAATTAAATGCGCTGCGATAGATGACAAGCTGACGGATATTAAGGGCTTTCTGGACTTTATGATTAATTTATGATTAAAAAATCAAGCGTGACAAAATGGAACGCAGCTTTAATATCGTTTAAAAATATGCAAAAATTATATTGCAAAATTTATTTTAAGTAGGAGGAGATAGCATGAATGTCTTTATCTCTAAGAACGCGAGAGCGTTTAAGTCTGTATTAGCAGCGCTTTTAGTGCTGAGTTTAGCAGCATGTGCAAGTGCTGCAAGCTTCACAGCGCCGCAAAAGTTGGCTGATTACCTGTACTACATGGAGTACACCGACTACACGCCTAATTTAACGACCGGCGAGAATGTCAAAATGGGCTTCGCGTGTTCAGCCGTGCGCAACGGAAATTTCTATGGCCGTAACTTAGATTTGGATTATGCGGATGTGCCGGAATTTGTAATTAAAGTTGCTGCTAAAGAAGGCCGTTACGCAAGCATAGGTCTTGCTGCAATTCTGACGCTGAAGTCCGGCGGCGTTGACAAAGTCTCGGATGCTGAGCTGCTCGCCATGCCGAACTTGACGTTTGACGGTATCAACGAGAACGGCGTGGCCATGAACTGCAACGTTGCGCCTGCTCCCGACCTTGACTTCGCAACTAAGTTATCGACCAATTACGGTAAGCCGCGCATTCACGCCGTCGCAGTAGTGCGCTACGTACTTGATCATGCGAAATCAGCCGCTCACGGCGTCGAGTTATTAAAGAACATGGACATTTACGGCGGTTACGGCTCATGGGCTCTTCACTGGATGCTCTCAGATGCTAAAGAGACTTATATTATCGAGTGCATCGACGGCGAGCTCATCGCAAGAAATGACACGGATAATATCATGACGAATTTCTACGTCAATTATGCGCCGAAGACTGCATATGCAAAGCACATAGCTCAGGCCGGCCAGACCGTAGCAGGCAAAGTCTATCACAACTTCCCAATTCTCACGCCTCATGCCTGCGGAGTTGAGCGTTACGCAATTTTGAAAGAGCATTACGCGGAGGGCGCTCAGTCAGCCGAGGGAATGGCGAAGTTAATGGAGCGCGTGAAGTACACTCAGGCTTATGAAGCCGACACCGAGCCTTTCTGGTACACAGAGTACAACGAGGGCGATTTGACAATTGCAAATGCGCCCATGGACTTCAAGGCCGTTATTCACTACATGATGGATACGTACAAGCTGCACGACCGAAACATCCAGCCCAATAACTTCTGGCAGACTTGGCACACGTCGGTCTATGACCTCGCGAACAAGACGCTGCGGCTGAATATTCAGGAAGACTACTCCAAGCACTACGATTTCAAATTAGACTAATCAATAATCAATAATTAATAAGGGAGAGTTTTACCTCTCCCTTTTTTTGCACTTTAGGAGATGATATTATTATAATGAAGATTAATAAAGCATTTAAATTTTTATTAGCCGTAGTTATAGCGTTAAGTTTAGCAGTTAGCGCTTCAGCAGCAAGCTTCACAGCGCCGGAAAAGTTAGCTAATTATTTATATTATATAGACTATGCAGACTACACGCCCGATTTTGCGATCGGCGACAACATCAAACAGGGCTTCGCCTGCTCAGCTGTGCGCAACGGAAATTTCTACGGCCGTAACTTAGATTTAGATTACGCGGACGTGCCGGAATTTGTAATTAAAGTTGCTGCTAAAGAAGGCCGTTATGCAAGCATAGGCATGGCCGCAATGTTCGACATAAAATCAAGTAATGTTGACAAACTTTCGGACGCGCAGCTTCTCGCGCTGCCCAACATGACTTTTGACGGCATCAACGAGAACGGCGTTGCCATGAACAGCAACGTTGTACCTGCTGTTGACCTTGACTTTGCAACGTTAGTATCGACTAATTACGGCAAGCCGCGCATTCACGTTCTCGCAGTAGTGCGCTACGTCCTTGATTACGCAAAGTCAGCTGCTCACGGCGTCGAGCTGTTAAAGAATATGGATATTTACGGCGGTTACGGTGCATGGGGTCTTCACTGGATGCTCTGCGACGAAAAAGAGACGTATATAATCGAGTGCATCGACGGCGAGCTTATAGCCCGCAACGACACTGATAATATCATGACGAATTTTTATGTAAATTATGCGCCTAACACGCCGTATGCAAAGCACATAGCGCAGGCCGGTCAAAAAGTCGCAGGCAAAGTTTATCATGACTTGCCAATTCTCACGCCCCATGCCTGCGGCGTTGAGCGCTACGCGATACTCAAAGAACATTACGCCGAGGGCGGAAAATCAGCCGAAGCAATGGCTAAGTTAATGGAGCGCGTGAAGTACACTCAAGCTTATGAGGCCGACACCGAGCCTTTCTGGTACACGGAGTTCGATGAAGCTAAAGATAATCTGTCAATCGCAAATGCGCCCATGGACTTTAAGGCAGTTATTCAGGCCGAAACTGAAACTTACAAGCTGCGCGACCGTGACATTCATCCCGATAACTTCTGGCAGACTTGGCACACGGCAGTCTACGACCTCGCGAACCGGACGCTTAGATTAAATATTCAGGAAGACTACTCGAAGCACTATGATTTTAAATTAAATTAATTCACACAT
>JAFUXM010000036.1 GCA_017470785.1 Synergistaceae bacterium | reverse complement strand
TAATTTCGCCGAGAACGAGTTCGCAGGACTGCCGTTAGTAAAGTAAATACCGGCTGAACGCGCAAGCTGATTTATAACGACGCGCTCAGTTCCATTAATAATAAACGTCCCTCTGTCCGTCATAACGGGAAAATCACCCAAAAAAATCTTCTCTTCCTTGCTCTCTTGAGTTTTCATGTTAGTCAGACGTATAGTGGCGCGGACACGGCGCGACCACGTCATATCTTTCTGCCGCGCTTCCTCTTCCGTGAACAGCGGCTGATCTATAGAATAACGCACAAATTCCAACGCAAACTGACCGTCATAGCTCTCAATCGGAAAAACTTCTTCCAAAAGCTCCTGCAGTCCTTGAGACTTTCTCTCATCAGGATTAACATCTTCCTGATAGAACCACTTGTAAGAATCCCGCTGTACTTCTATCATATCGGGCATCTCGACCATGTCGTGCGCCCGTCCGAAAGTATAACGCTGCCGCGACTTGCTTATTGGGACAAATTCTGGCATATAACTACAATACCTCCCTTTACAGGTTGGAAAAAACTTAATTAATCTAAAAATCAACGCTTTTATTTAAGCGTCTAACACATCACAAAAATAATTTTGCGACAAACTTTAAAATTATATTTATTAAATTTATTTTAGCCGAAATAGAATAATAGCAAAAAGGATATAATCATGTCAAGAGACAGGATCATATCCTTTTCCAAAAATTTTTTAATTTATTTACATTTGGTGCCCGAGAGAGGACTTGAACCTCCACAGTCTTGCGGCTACTAGAACCTGAATCTAGCGCGTCTACCAATTCCGCCACCCGGGCTTTAATTATTTAACACGCAAAATATTTTAGCAAGTTAAAAGCTTTTTGACAAGTATAAAATTTTAAAATTTTTAGCCGCCTAAATAAGCCTTTTTAATCGCAGGCGATGCTAATAATTCTTTGCCCGTTCCTGTCGTGACTATTTTACCCGTCTCGAGTACATAGCCGCGGCTCGCAATGCTTAAAGCCATCTGCGCGTTCTGCTCAACTAATAAGATTGTCGCGCCGTTCTTGTGCTATTTCTCGTTAATTTCATAAATTTGCTCGTATAATTTCGGCGCAAGTACCATTGACGGCTCGTCAAGCATTAATAATTTAGGCCGGCTCATTAAAGCTCGTCCCATGGCGAGCATCTGCTGCTCTCCGCCCGATAAAGTCCCCGCGACTTGCTTGCGGCGCTCTTTAAGTCTCGGAAATAATTCGAATACCATCTCTAAATCTTTATTAATCTCAGCCGCTCCGTTCGCGCTCTGAGTATATGCGCCCATCTCTAAATTCTCTTGCGTCGTCATCTGTAAAAATACCCGGCGGCCCTCGGGAACTTGAGCAAGGCCTCGCTCAACAACTTTATGCGGCGGAACTTTCGCTAAGTTCTGACCTAAAAACGATATAGAGCCAGTTCTGGGGTTTAATAATCTCGAAATAGTATTTAAAGTCGTGGACTTGCCCGCGCCGTTCGCTCCGATTAACGTCACTATCTCGCGCTCATAAACTTCAAAGCTTACGCCCTTTATCGCGTGAATGCTGCCGTAATATACATTAATATCTTCTACTTTTAATATCGCCTCGGCCATTTATTATTAATTCTCTCCTTTCTGCT
>JAFUXM010000035.1 GCA_017470785.1 Synergistaceae bacterium | reverse complement strand
TGATAAAGAGCTGGTTGGACAGACCTGCGCGTTAATCCGCCAGTATCGTCCGCCGGAGCCTTATCACGGCAAGGGAATACGCTTTGAGAACGAGCATATTATCCGTAAGGCCGGCAAGACGGGCGCGAAATAATCAGGGGGATTATTTATTATCATGAAGAAGAGAACCAGAACTGATATGCGCGTCATGCGCCATGAGAGACTTCGCCGGACGCTTTCAGGCACGGCGGAGAAGCCGAGGATGGCCGTATTTCACAGCCTTAAGTATATTTATGTGCAGATAATTGATGACGAGAAGGGCTTTACGCTTACGTCGGCGTCAACGCTTGAGAAGGCTTTAAGAGAGCAGCTGAACGGCAAGACCTGCAATATCGAGGCTGCGAAGGTAATAGGCAAGCTTGCGGCGGAGCGCGCGAAGGCAAAGGGAATTGAGACGGTAGTGTTTGACAGAGGCGGCCATATGTATCACGGCAAAGTTAAGGCTTTAGCTGAGGCAGCCCGCGAGGCCGGACTCAAGTTTTAAGATAGTTAAAAAATCAGAAAGAGCAGGCTGATTATGATCAAGAAGCGAATAGACGCTAAATCCCTTGAACTGCAGGAGCGCGTTGTTGCGATAAACCGCGTGAGCAAAGTCGTTAAGGGAGGCAAACGTTTTAAATTTGCGGTTCTTGTCGTTGTAGGCGACGGCGATAAATACGTCGGAGCCGGAATCGGCAAGGCGAAAGAGATAGCCGAGGCTGTGCGCAAGGGCATTGAGAAGGCGAGCAAGGAGCTTGTGGCTATAAGGCGCGACGGCGACACGATGCCGCACCCGGTTACAGGTGAGTTCGGAGCTGCCAGAGTGCTGTTAAAGCCGGCACCGGCCGGAACCGGAGTTATCGCCGGCGGAGTTGTCCGCGCGATTATGGAGCTCGGCGGGGTCAAAGACGTTGTCACTAAAGTCGTAGGCCGTACGTCTAATGCTATTAATATTGCGTGGGCGACGCTTGAGGCCATTAAAGAGACGAGGACGGCTGATGAGATATTCAAGCTGCGCGGTAAAATCGGCGCAGAAGCTGAAGCAGCAGCCGAGCCTGAAGCTGCCTCTGCGGATTAATAATATTAATTAGGAGGCAGTAATATGGCTAAGATAAAGGCGAAGTGGGTAAAAAGCGCGAT
The DNA here is from genome assembly GCA_017470785.1 of Synergistaceae bacterium. Lineage (GTDB taxonomy): Bacteria > Synergistota > Synergistia > Synergistales > Aminobacteriaceae > JAFUXM01. The sequence continues at coordinate 4,238 of JAFUXM010000035.1, read as the reverse complement.
AGGCTTTTCAGAGAGGCAGAAGCGCACGATAAAGGCTCTTGGCTTCAAGAAATTGCAGTCAGAAGTCGTGCATGATGATACGCCTCAGATTAGAGGCATGATCGATCACGTCCGTCATTTAGTGAAATGGACGGTAGAAGAGTAAGCAGGGCTGAGGGAGGCGAGTAATTAACATGAATCTTCATGATCTTAGACCCGCGTTAGGTTCTAAGCGCAGGGCGAAGCGCCTTGGGCAGGGACTTGGCAGCGGGACAGGCAAGACCTCAGGCAAAGGTCATAAGGGACATAAGGCCAGAACCGGCGGCGGCGTACGTCCGGGGTTCGAAGGCGGCCAGATGCCCTTGACCAGAAGGACGCCGAAGCGCGGATTTAACAATGCGCGTTTTGCAAAAGTCTTTCAGGTTGTCAATATTGAATCTCTTGATAAAAAATTTGAAGCCGGACAGGAAGTTAATGCAGAGGCTTTAAAGAAAGCGAGGCTTATTGAGAGCTTGAATTTGCCCGTTAAAGTTTTAGGCAAGGGCGAGATTAACAAGTCTCTTAACGTTAAAGCGGCGGCTTTCAGCAAGGGAGCGGAAGAGAAGATTAAAGCGGCCGGCGGGACGGCTGAGGTGATCTAACGTGTTTGGCTCTTTCGGCGACGCGTTTAAGCTTCCTGATTTAAAGCGCAGAATATTTTTCACGCTCGGGATTTTATTTATATTCAGGGTCGGAGCTTATATTCCGACCCCGGGCGTTGATAGGGCTGCGCTGGCAAATTTATTTAACAGCGGCGGCGGCATTGTAGATTTCTTGAATTTATTTTCAGGCGGAGCGTTAAGCCGTTTCGGAATTTTCGCGCTGGGAGTTGCGCCGTATATTAACTCGAGCATAGTGATGCAGTTATTGGTCGTAATTTTCCCGGCGCTTGAGAAAATACAGAAGGACAGCACGGACGGTCATAAAAAGATAGTGCAGTGGACGCGTTACGGCGCTGTGTTATTCGCAGTTGTGCAGGCAATAGGCATGACTGCGTGGATCGGTAATTTAGGGATATTTTCAGGTTCGTTCTTTGACGCGGCGTTAATAGTTATCACGCTGACGGCTGGGTCAATGGCAGTGATGTGGCTCGGCGAAGAGCTTACGGATCATGGTGTAGGCAATGGAATATCGCTTTTGATTTTTGCCGGTATAGTTGCCAGAATACCGGATGCTATTATCACGACCGGAACGATGATAAGCGCGTCGGGTCAGACCCCGCAGCAGATTATAGTATTATTAATCGCGCTTGCGCTTATGGTTGCGGTAGTAGCGGGCTGTATTTTATTGCAGGAAGGCCAGCGCAGGCTGCCTGTGCAGTATGCTAAGCGCGTTGTAGGCAATAAAGTTTATGGCGGACAAAGCACGTTCATCCCGTTGAAAGTAAATCAGGCCGGAGTTATCCCGATTATTTTCGCGTCGTCTTTATTAATATTCCCGTACACGATCGCGAATTATTTTACGGGCAACAGCGTAGCGGATTTCTTTAAATTTTTATTTGAGCCGAATAGCTTATTTTATATTTTATGCTATGTGGCTTTAATAATATTTTTCTCGTATTTTTACACGGCTGTTGTGTTTAATCCGACTGATATAGCTGACAACATGAAGAAGTACGGCGGGTTTATTTTAGGCATAAGACCTGGGCAGCCGACTTCTGACTATATAACTAAAGTCATGGAGCGCATAACGCTTGCCGGCGGAATATTCTTGGCAATAGTGGCTTTAATTCCTAATATAATGTCGTCTGTCTTAGGAATCAGAAGCTTTTATTTCGGCGGCACGGCGGTCTTGATAGTTGTAGGCGTTGCTATGGACACGATACAGCAGATCGAGGCGCAGCTGTTAATGCGGCACTATGACGGAATTTTGAAGAAGACGGGCGGCAAGTCCGGCAGTCTTTTAAGAGCATAGAGAGAGGGCGGTTGCAAAATGAGATTAGTTCTTTTAGGCGCTCCAGGAGCTGGGAAGGGCACTCAGGCCGCCTTTCTCAGAGAGCGCAACGAGGGCGTGCACGTCTCGACCGGCGATATCTTTAGAAAGAATTTAAAAGAAGAGACGCCGTTAGGTCTTGAGGCCAAAAAGTACATGGATCAGGGCGCACTTATGCCTGATGAGCTTGTATTAAAGATGGTCTCGGCAAGGCTGAGCGAGCCGGATGCAGAACAGGGATTTTTGCTTGACGGATTTCCCAGAACTGTAGCGCAGGCCGAGTTTCTTGAAAAATTTTTAAGCGAACACGGCAAAAAGCTTGATGCAGTTTTATTGTTCGGAGTTGACGACGAGCTGTTAGTAAAGCGCCTGTCAAATCGCCGGACTTGCAGATCATGCGGAAATATTTTTAACTTGCTTGCTATGCACGAGCATGATGACAAGGTTAAATGCCCGTCCTGCGGCGGCGAGTTGTATCAGCGCGATGACGACAACGAGGCGGTTATTCGCAACAGGCTTAAGGTATTTCATGACCAGACCGAGCCTTTAATAGATTTTTATAAAGCTAAGAATTTATTAAAAGTTGTGAATGCTGAGGCTGAAGACACGCCTGAGATGGTTTACGGCAGGGTGAAAGCGGCCCTGAATTTAAAATAAATAAATGATTCATCTGAAAAACTCTGATGAAATAGCTCTTATGCGCCGAGCCGGAAGAGTGACGGCAGATGTGCTTGAAAAGATGCGGGAGCTTGTACGGCCCGGCGTATCAACGGGCGAGCTTGACAGAGAGGCTGAGAATTATATTTTATCGTGCGGGGGCAAGCCGGTATTTAAAGGCTTTAAGATGGGGCGTTTAATTCCGCCGTTTCCAGGGACTATATGTGCGTCTATAAACGACGAGATAGTGCACGGTATTCCCAGCTTTGAGCGCGTGCTTGAAGAGGGCGATATTCTTAGTGTTGACGTAGGAGTTTTATTAGACGGCTATTGCGGGGACGCGGCTTGCACGTATCCTGTCGGAAAGATAAGCCCTGAGCGGCAGGCATTATTGGACATTACTGAAATGTCGCTGAATAATGCGATTAAAGCAGCTGTAAAGGGCAACACGCTGGGCGATATCGGCTATGCGGTCGAGTCCTGCGTGAAGCCTAAGTACGGCATAGTCAGGGACTATACTGGACACGGGATAGGCAAGGACATGCACGAGGCGCCGCAGGTCTTGAATTACGGAAGGCCAGGGCGCGGAGTGACTTTGCAGAGGGGACTTGCAATAGCTATAGAGCCGATGATCATGTCCGGCGGCGAAGATGTAAAAGTGGCCGAAAACGGCTGGACGGTTTTGACTGCCGACGGTTCCGATGCGGCGCATTTTGAGCGGTCAATCGTCATTACGGACGAAGGGCCGGAGGTTTTAACTCCTTGGACAAGTATTATGCAGGCCAGATAGTAGTATCTAAGCAGGGTAAGGACACGGGAAAATTTTATATCGTGACTGATATATTGCTTAATGAAAAGCGGCTTGCACTGGCAGATGCGGAGAAATTTAATGTTAAAAGCAAAAAGCTTAAATTAAAAAATCCAGCCCATGTTGAAATTATGCGTGATAATGCGTATTGTGAAGAGCTGGCCGGAATAATAAAGCAGGGCAAAAATATTAATAAAGGCCGTTTGTGTCAGATACTTGCGGGTTTAAATTTAAAAAATGCGTGAAATTTAATTTAAATTAATTTTAGTCGGGACAGGAAAGGCAGGGCAGTTTATGGCAAACGCTGACAAGTCAAATACGGGTAATAGCAATACGGGCAAAGAAGATGTTATCGAGGCTAAGGGAGTTATCTCTGAGCCGCTGCCGAACGCGATGTTTCGCGTGGAGCTTGAGAACGGGCATAAGCTCTTGGCTCATGTCTCTGGCAAAATGCGGATGCATTTTATACGCATTTTACCGGGCGATAAAGTCTTAGTTGAGATCTCGCCTTATGATCTTACCCGCAGCAGAATCGTTTATAGATATAAATAATAAATTTATAAAATTTTTAAATTTTTTAAAATTTTTAGGATTTTTAGGAGTGAAAGATCATGAAAGTCAGACCGTCGGTTAAACCGATCTGTGAATTTTGCAGAGTGATCAGGCGTCATGGTGTGGTACGCGTAATTTGCAGCCGCGATCCGCGTCACAAGCAGCGTCAGGGCGTCAGGAGGTAATTAAATAGAATGGCACGTATTTCGGGCGTGGATCTTCCGCGCGACAAGAGAATTGAAATTGCTTTAACTTATATTTTTGGAATTGG
>JAFUXM010000034.1 GCA_017470785.1 Synergistaceae bacterium | reverse complement strand
CATTGCCTGATATACATAGCCGCGGCCTGACAACGGGTCGCGTATTGCGCCGCCGATACAAGTCGCCGCACCGCCAAATGGCTCTATTTCAGTCGGGTGATTATGCGTCTCGTTCTTAAATAATAACAGCCACGGCTCGTTATTAACTTTAATCTTAACACTACAGGCGTTTATCTCGTCGCTCTCGTCTAAATCATTAAGCAAGCCCCGCGCTTTCAACGCCTTTGCCCCTATCGTCGCAAGGTCCATTAAGCTTACAGGCTTATCATCGCGCTTTAACTCTTTACGCAAGTTCAAATACCGCTCATAAGCCTTATTAACGCGCGTATCCTCGATTTCAAATTTATCAAGCTGCGTCATGAAAGTCGTGTGCCGGCAATGATCTGACCAGTACGTGTCAAGCACTTTCAGCTCAGTTATGCTTGGCTCTCTATTTTCAGACTTAAAATAATCTTCACAGCATTTTAAATCATCTAAATTCATAGCAAGAGCATAATCTTTAATTAAACTTTCAAGCTCTCTATTACCATCTAAAATTTTAACATCTTGAGCTTCCGGCGCGTCCAGACTTAAGCTCTCCGGCATATTATTTAAATCAGCTTCACGACTTTCAACCGGATTTATTAAGTGCTTTTTAATCAAATTAAACTCTTCTGCGCTTACAGCACCGTAAAATAAATACACTCTCGCAGTTTTAACATTCGGCTTCGCACAATTTAATAATAACGCTATGCACTGACCTGCCGCGTCGGCTCTCGCATCAAACTGACCGGGCAGGTACTCAACGCCTAAAACTCTATCTGCATTAATATCAATACCTTCTACTATTTCATCAATGCACGGGTCTGCAAATACAGCATGTTTACAGCGTTCTAAATTAACATCCTCTACATCATAACGCTCTAAAATTCTTAAATTCTCTAAATTCTTTATATTCAATAAATTTCGCAGCTCGCTCAATAACGCACTTGCTTGCTGCCTGTACGCCGCGCGACGCTCTACATAAATTCTATAAATCATTCCTCATAAACTCCCTTGCAGCATCAATAAATATATTATTCTCGCTCTCAAGCCTCGTCGCTGCCCTGACAAAATTTCCGTCCAAACTCTTAAAATTTCTCGTGTGACGCACTACAACGCCGCGCTTTAACATGTGAACTATAAAATCCTCATCTCTAATATTACTTTTACTTAAATCTATAATAAAGAAATTCGCCCGCGTGTCCTTCACGCAATAGCCTAAATCTTTCAGCGCGTTAATAAATCTCGGCGTCTCGCGTCTATAAAATTCTATGCTCCTTAACTCAAAATCTCTATCTCGCAAAAATTCCAACGTCAGAGCCTGCGCCGCAGCGTTCACGCTCCAAATCGGCTGGCGGGCTTTTAATTTATTTATAATATTTTCCGAACTTAAAATATAGCCGATGCGCAAGCCGCTCAAGTGATAAAACTTAGTCAAAGAGCGCAATACTATTATATTATCTAAATTACTAACATTATAACACATACGCTCGCCATGCAACAAGAAATCTATATAAGCCTCGTCAATTACAAACAACACATCTTTATTTAATCTAATTAAATTCAACAACTCTTCCGGCTCAATATAATTTCCGGTCGGATTACAGGGATTGGAGAAAAATACGGCTTCAAGCTTTGCTAAACTTTCAAGCTCATTCAAATTATAAATATCTACGCACTCAGCATTATAAGCTTTTAACGCGCGTTCATACTCAGAATACGCCGGCTGCAATATCGCAACTCGCTTATTTGCAAGATACGACGCGATTATATAAAACGCTTCGTTAGAGCCGTTCACAAATAATATATTTTCAGGCCGCACGCCCTCACGATGCGCTATTAAATTTCTCAGCTCTATACACTCATGATCAGGATAATTCCGCGCTAAATTAAACCAGTCAAACTTGCTTAAATCATTATTCCAAGCTACAACGCTCGCATTAGTGCTGAAATCCAAAATCTTATCAGGCATTGCGAGATTTAACGCCTTATATAACTTCTCGGGATTTGCGCCGTGTGCGCCTAATGCCTTATCTTTCATTTTCATCATTAAATTATTATCATCAATAAAATCGCGCTTAACGCAACAGCCGCGTCCATTAGCTTATGCGCTCTCAAAATATCTAACGCCTCAGGCTCTTTCACTTCGCCCTCGCCTAACCATGGCCGCTCTTCAAAAACTTTATCATAATATGCGCCGCCGCCTAATTTTAAGCCTAACAGGCCGGCAAACGCGCTCTCAGCATGCGCGCTATTAGGGCTCTTATGCTTTAATCTATCGCGAATAAATATCTTAAAGCCGCTAATAAACTTCATGCCTGATAACCCGCCCGCTAAAATTATTATCACACCGCCTATTCTCGCAGGCACAAAATTTAATATATCGTCAAGCCGTGCGCTCGCAGTGCCGAAATTTTTATAGCGTTCGTTATCGTAGCCTATCATAGAGTCTAACGTGCTGGCGGCCTTGAATATCCATACGCAAACTATTAAGCCAATATCTTTAAACATCAAATAGCCCAGTGCAGCCCAGAATAAAGGCGAGATAACGCCGTCAATCAAATTTTCAGCTATCGTCTCGACAGCCGCGCGTATTATCTCAGGCTCTAACGCATCTTCCGTGTCACGGCCTACTACACGCGACAGATAATATCTTGCATTATTCAAATCATTTTGCATTAAGCTTATTGCAACCGGCAGCGTCTCGTCCTTCAGCGACCGCCATGCTATCGCAGCATACAGCGCGTAAACTTCAAAAATCATCAAT
>JAFUXM010000033.1 GCA_017470785.1 Synergistaceae bacterium | reverse complement strand
GCAAAGAATGCGCCGCCGCTCTCGCTGTCAGGGAAAAATCGCTTTTCGCCGCTGGGCTTAATAAACTGGATGCTTTTGAGCGTGCCGTTAATATCAGTCAGCGGTATCATGATCTGGCCCTGATGCTCGCGCAACCCATAATTGTAGACTGACTTAGTGCGCAAATAGTCGTGAATGCAGCCCTGAAGCGGCGGCGCACTTCGCCATGCTTTCTGAACTTCAGCTAAGACTTGCTTACCCTCGGCTTGTTCTCTAAGCTGGCGGTCTTTCTGAACTTGACGCGCATACTCTTTAAACTCGCTGCTGCTCACATCATCGTATAATTTTTTTTGAGACGGCAGCCCGCGAAGCTCGGTCATGTCAAAACTCCACTCGCAGTACTCGTCAGTTCTAAAGCTCCTGACGTAACCCGCAGGCCAGCCGTCGGTGTAGACGCAGTAAATTGCGCTGGTCTCGCTGCCCTTGTCGCCTTTAGTCTGGTAGCGGGTTTTAACGTCAAGCTTGAGCTGGTCAAGCTCCTTGCGCGGCCTTAAGCCCTCGGGCTGCGAGTTCAGGAAGTTCAAGAACTGCCGCTCGATTAAGTCAACCGGGATATTATCGAAAGTTCTCATGCTATGGCCTCCTGTTCCAAGCCTCGGCGGCTGCCTTAGGCGTGTCAAATCCGCCGAATAGGGCGAAGCACTTCTCACACAGTACGTAGTACTTCATGCTGCAGTCGCAGGCGCTTATTACTCGCACTTTATCGCCGCCGCAGTGCGGGCACGGCTTAAGCTTCGGCGCATTTAATTTATCTGCGGTCTCGTTCCAGCGCTGCATGGCCTGCTGAGGCGACGTGCCGCGCTCCATGACGGTGAAGTGGCAGCTGGGGCATTCTACCGTGCAGTAATGTTCCGGCTTGCCGTCGGCTGCAGCAACACGGCAGGCTTTAATCTCCGGCTGAGTGCCGCACTCAGGGCAGGGCTGCAGCTTGACCTTGCTGATAATTAATTCATCAGGCTTTTTAGCTTCAGGCTTGACTTCAGGCTTTGCGTCCAGCATTGCGGGCTCGACGACGTCTAAGTACCACTGCCGGAACTGCGACGCTATGGCTGCTTTGTCACGGCAAAGTATGCGTTCGCGCCGGTCAAGCAGCGCAAACAGGTCTTGCTTGCTGAGGGCGTACATGGTGCAGTGCTTGCACTTATTGCGCGGGTTATTATAATACCAATTAATATGCTTGGCTTGCCAGTTCGGCACCCAGCGCCGTGCCTCCGCTTCCCCAATGCCATAATCTGCCTTTTGCCGCTTATTCAGCGCGGCAAACACATCCCGTACCGTGAGCCATATATTCCGGTCATCATCCAACACGGCGCGGATTTTATACTCACCGTTAAATGTGAAAGTCCGCTGATTAGCTTTAGTCTCGGCGCTGATTACTGCGGGCGTTTGCACTTCGTCAAGCTTGTCAACTTCATCAAACGTAAGCTGTGCATCCGGCTTAGGCGCTTTGTCTCCCAGCAGCGCGGGCTTGACGGTCTGCAAGTACCACTGCCATAAATTGCGGCAATGCGGGTCGCTGCTCTTAGCTGTAATTGCAGCCAGTCCCGCCGCGTTAATCCCCCGCATGTGATAACGCTTGTTTATCTGCGGTCCGCGCAGTGTGATCAGGCGCACATGGCTTTCATTCAGCGGCGCTGCGATATATTTAAAAGCTGCAACGCATAATGCGCAGCGTATATCCTCGGCAGAGAACCATATTATCCCGTCCTTGTCCAGTCCCGCGCGGATTGTGTGTATTGTCCTTGCACCGGGGAACTTAAACCTGCGCTGGTGCGTCAGTTCGCAGCCCAGCGGCTCAACCTTACTCAAATCGATCATTCAAATAACCCCCATCATGTGAAATAAATTAATCTTGCTCATGCTACGCTCTTCTGTTCCACTCGCTGATTGCGTCGTCCGGCGGCAAGCTTTGGCCTGTTCCGGCGTGACAATTTCCGCACTTCACGCGATACAGCCCGCAGCGGCCGTCAAAGCTTGCTCTGTCGCTGCCGCAGAACGGGCAGGGTTGAAACAGCGCGTCCTTGTCTCTGCGGCGGCTGCGCGTGTTCCACATCCTGACTGCTTTTGCCTCATCATAGCTTGCGAAAGTCTGGGCGTTGCAGTGCGTGCAGCGAACAACAACCATCTTGTAAATCAATCTGTTGCAGTGCCATATCTCGGCTTGACCGCCGCAGAACGGGCACGGCTTTAATTTAGGCTTGCTCATGTCTAACTCCGCTCCGTGTCTTGAACATCAGACTTCAGCGGGGTATAATACCGCTCTCTGTAGCGGCGCTGATACTCGCGGCGCTCTTCCCTATGCTCGGCGTAGTACTGGCGCCGCTGCTCGTTGATACGCTCCTTGTTGTCGGCGTAGTACCGGCGCTTCTGCTCGCGCTCGCGCTCACGGCGCGCGGCGGCAAGCTCTTCACGATCTTTGGGGCTGGGGTAATGCTTGCGCTGATACTCGATCCACTGCTGCTTAAATTCCTCAAACTCAGCTTCAGTCATGCTCATGTCTAAATCCTCTCCGTGTTCTTAGTCTTAGTCCGACAGCAGGCAGTGCATCAGGCGGGCGATTATGTCTATGCCTGCGTCCCAACGTCTGTCGGCGGCCTTTCTGCCCTGACGCTTGAGCCTGCGGTCAGCATCATTAATATCAATATGTCGCTCCGGCAGCAGCTCGTTGCAGATGCAGTCAATCGCCTCTGATTTCAGCATTGCGAACATGCGTAAAAAATACCACTGACCTTTTACTGTTAATTCCGTCCGCCTGGTCATGCTGCCGTCAGGGAAGCGCTTTGTCGTGATTGTGAACAGGTCGGAATTCAGCGCAAAAGATGTCGGCAATATGCGCGGGTCTTTATCAATCCACTCGCACTGCCTGAAGTAGTGCAGCAGCTTGTCAAGCGGAATATCAATGCCGTTGAACTTCAGCAGCTCCGTGAACTCCAGCAGCGTGATGCTTTCACGGCGGGGATTACGCGGCGCTTGCTTTTGCTTTTGCGCCTGCTCGATTTTACGCAGCACTTCCTCGCACTTCTGCACTTTCGGATCAGGCTCATGCTCTTCCAGTTCTTCACTCTCGTCTTGCTCTTCAGCCCAGCGCTGTTTATTCTTGAGCTTCAGCATCGGGAAAATCACCTCAGCCATTACCCAGTGCCAGAACTTGTCAGCTGCAGCTTTAACCGGCTCTCCGGCTTTGTCTTTCAACGCGTTTGTCACGGCATACAAGCCGGAAATGTTAAGCGCTCCGACACGGCCATATTTAATCTGGTCATCTTTGCGCAGCATGATCTCTTTGTGCTGCTTGCTTTTAAGCTTGGCTAAAATCGGCGTCCACAGCGTACCGATTTCCTCACTTGGAATATCTGCAGTAAGGGCGTTAAGCACGTCGACCCTCGCAAGCCAGATCTCGTCGTCTGCGTCTATGCCGACCCTGATCTCGTATTTATCTGCGTAAATAAAACTGTGCTGCTTGACCATGTACGGCGGCCTTGCTGCTGCTTCAGGCACTTCATCCGGCAAATCTTCGTGCGGCAAAACTTCAGCTTGATTTCTGGCTGCAAGCCCGCGCATCTCGGGGAACACGTTATGCACAAGCCAATTCCAAATTTTGCGAATTGCCTTCTTGGCTAACCCCGGCTGATCACTTCTAAGCAGCGCCCGCGTGACTTCATACAGACCGTTCGGCGTGATAGCGGTGATGTATTTATAGAACTGGCCATTCTGCACTTGAGGCAAGCGCCAGTGGACTTCCCCGCTCATGCTGTCCGGCAGCTTGCGCACAAGCTCATCAAACTTGTCTTTATCAAGTTTGCCGCAGCTCTCCATGCTGACGGCCTCGCGAATATTCTTGAGCTTCAGCCAGATATTGCCGGCCTTGTCGACACCGGCGAAAATCGGCCAGTATAATACGCACCCACCTCTGTATATGAATTTGCGCCACTCCGTCACGACCGGCGCTCCGTTGTCCTCTATCTTCTCACTGCTGCTGATAATCTTAGTCTCGTCCATGTCAAAATCCTCCTGTTGTGTGAAATAAATTAATTTTGCTCCGAGCTCGGCTGCTTAGAGCCTGAAGCTTTGCCGAGCTGTTTAATAATCTCCATCTCTCTG
>JAFUXM010000032.1 GCA_017470785.1 Synergistaceae bacterium | reverse complement strand
TCCCGCCCAGCAGTCATTAAAGTCGGTGAGTTCGGCAGAAAGTCGCGGCTCATCATGACTTCGTAATATTCCTGCGCTCTGTCTTTATTTAAATAACTCGCGACGCGCCAAAACATCTCTGGCACGGTCTCTTTTGAGCCGTCCGGCTTGACGTGCATATAACGCTCGTTTAAGACAGTTAAGGCCGTGCTGTCAAAACCGTAAGTATTATCGCTACTCATCTTCCAATATTTCCTTTATCTCTTCAAGTGTATCGCTTATCTCTTCGAGTGCGTCGTTTGGTGTAAAACTATTAAACTCGTCAATAATACGCGGCAAAATCTGAAATTCGAACCAGTCTTTAAACGAGTGCTGACGCAGCTCAGGCTTACTTTTCAGAAACTTTAAAAGCGGCTCTAAGTTGATTAAATAGGCCTTTTCTGCCAAGTTTTGTATATCTTCAGCCGAAAGGTGTAAAATATTTTTTATATCATTAGCATTAACCGCTATATAACCCGCTTGTCTATCGAGATAAACACGAAGCGGATAGAATGCGTTATTTGTATAGTCTCTAAAAATAAAACACTTATCCATGATTATAACCTCGCTTTCACAGCGTCAATAACGCCACTCTTCCACTTAAGCTGCCTGACCGGCACACCGTCTGTGTGTCTTTTACCAACGTCGAGCATGACTGAATAATTAACGCCGTCGCCGATAGCTTCCCATGATTTATTAATCTTATGCTGCCATCCTAAGCCTGCTAAAATCTCATTGATGCGCCGTCCGGTTAATCCTAACTGTTTGCCTATCTCGCTCGGCGTTAAAATTTGTTCCTGCTCCGGCGCTTTGAGTTCAACGCCCATGGCCTGAAGTGCGCTGATACCCTCGTAGCGCTTAAAGAGTTTATCGAGCGATAACGCGCACTGATTGCCGGTTATGCCTGCCGACTCTAAGACGACTTTCGCAGCAAGCATAAGACTTTCATCGATACCAGACTTTTTAGCGATAGAGTATGAGCCTGTTTTGCGAATGGACGGAACGACCTCTCCGGCTATCCACTTTTGATATGGAAAGCCTTCGGCTTATCTGAACGGCCTAAGAAGAAGTATAAGCCTTGCTCAGTTAAACACAGCATATTCTGCTCACCGCCGGGGGTGTGAAACCGTTTCACACCCTTCCACTCTTCAGGGATATTAGCAAAAAGCCGTGCGGAATTACTTGCTTCAGCATACTCTAATGCCTCGGCAATGTCCTTACCGACGAACCAGACAGTCCCGTCCGCGTCAACTGTTGTTCTTACGCAAAAATTGTTATTACTGTAAACTTGTATATTACTCATGTTAAACTCTCTTTCCCCCGTGTCTATACGGGCGTGACTTGTTGTACTCGTGCTTAATCTTTAAAATCTCGTCAACGTCAATAGTCTCATGGCCGCACCAGTCCAAAATCCTGATAATGCAGTCAATCATCTCAACCGCAGTTCCCTCGGGCTTACCGTCTTCGCCGTAGTAAATAGCGGGTTTGCCGTTGCGGTATTCTTCCAGCGCCTCAGATAATTCAGAATGACACAGCGCGATAATATCGCCGAACGAGCGCGGATTATCCCACCAGCCGTGGGCTTTTGCATTGGCGTGAATGCCGTTAGCTAAGTTAGTTAGTGACAACTCTCTGCGATTGTCCCAAGCGTATGCGGCTTCTTCCGGCGTACTGAACATTGAACAACTGTAACAATTCTTGCATTGCACGAAGCAAAGCGTGTCAGTCCCTTTCATCTCAGCCTCACCGCCGCAGAACGGGCAGGGCTTCAGCGCTATTTCATCTTTATTGTTGCACATATCTAAAAAATCCTCCTAAATTAATATATAGCCGAGATACTCTTATTCCAGTCCTTGGCCGCGAGTTCAGGTGTTGAATAAATGCCGCCGCAATCCGTCTGATAGCCAAACACCCAAGCGCACGCGGCGCATTGGATAAAATAATGGCCGTCTCGCCCGATATACGCTTCCGACTGGCAAATTTCCGGCTCATACCCGCATAGCGGGCACGGCTTTAATTCAAGCTTGCTCATTCCCCAACTCTCCTATTCCATGTTTTTATAGCTTCCTTACGCGTGCGCTTATACGAGCTTGTTAAGTGGCATTTGCGGCATTGGACGCAAAAAGTGCTGTCATAAGCCATATATACTGATGCTCTCGCCCCGCATATAGGACAGTTTTTTATAATTTCCTTTTTGCGCCTGTTCCAGCGTCTTACTGCATCTTCACCCCATACATTCGCAGCCCCGCAATTAGGACAAAAAACCTGTTTGCTGGGTTCAGATATATTTACATCTGCCTCATGCCCGCAAAACGGGCACGGCCTTAATTTAATAACCTCGTTCATGTTAAACTCTCCTGTTCCACGCGTCAGCAGCTTCTTCCTGCGAGTGCATAAAAGGCACTGCAGCGCCACAGCTTTGGCACATAATCTTACAGTAAATCTCACCGGCGCGGTTTGCTTCTATCATCATCGGCCTGCTCCCGCAGACAGGGCAGGGGCTTAACTTAATTTTATTCTTGCTCATCTTGAATTCTCCAAATCTCTATTTAATCCTCATAAAGAATTTTGTCAGCATATGTTTTTGCGAGCTCATTCCATTCTTTAATCGCAGATTCTCTTTTTCTGATTTTACGTGTTCTCACACGGCAATCTTCACAATATATAAAGCGCGATTTCTTTGTTTCGCAAATATGAATTCTGGCTCTACCGCTGCAAAACGGGCAAGGCGCTAATTCTTTACACAACTTATCTTTTTTAATGTTTATCTCATCGTGCTGCATAATAGCCCTATACTCTCCTGTTCAAAGCCTTAACTGCCTCTTTTGCGCTGTGATACACGCCTGTCTTAGCACGACAGCCTGTATGAGCGCATGAAAGAGCAGTGCCGCTCTTAGTAAAAACCGTTTTTTCAATAAACGACTCTCCGCAAAACGGACACGGCTTTAGTTCTGTCGCTTCCGTAACTGTGTGTGAATCGCGGACGTTCCACGCCTTTATTGCTTCATCAGGCGTTTTCCATATTCCTGTACCAGCGTCGCATTCATCGCATCTTACCTCATACCATACGCGAACCATTTTGCGCTCTTCAATATGCGCTTTGCTGCCGCAAAACGGACACGGCTTTAATTTAATCTCCATTATTAAGCCTCTTAAACGCAAGTTCTAATCCCGCACCGTATACGCCCATAGCATAGCCGTTGTCGCGTAAAATTTTCGCAATAGCTTTATAGCCGTATCCGGCCTTACGTGCCGCCTTTATCTCTTGAATAAACAATAGCGCAAGAGTTTTAATTTCACCGCGTTTAGGTCTTGGCCTTAACGCTAATTTTTTAAGCGCCTCGCGTGCGTTGCTCTCATTCTGATTTTTAATAATCGGACCGGCGCACTCGTTGTTTTTAAGGCTTAAGCACTTATCGCATAAAAAATGCTTTGCCGCAGCTTCTCTGCTCTCAGCCTTGCAGTCTTTCTTTGTCGCTGCGC
>JAFUXM010000031.1 GCA_017470785.1 Synergistaceae bacterium | reverse complement strand
TCTATAGACAGTTTTGTTAGCTTTCAGGCCGCGCACGACCGCCTGACCTTTAAATAATCTCATCTTCACAGTGCCGCTTACGTACTGCTGCGTGTTATCTATAAACGCATTAATCGCATCGCGCAGCGGCGAGAACCAGTAGCCCTCGTAGGTTAATTCAGCAAATCTAACTTCAAGTTCGCGCTTCGTCTTTAAGACCTGCTTGTCAAGCGTCAGCGTCTCCATAGCTCTATGAGCTGCTAATAAAGTGCTTGAGCCCGGGCACTCGTAGACTTCGCGGCTCTTGAAGCCCACGAGCCTGTCCTCGACCATGTCAACGCGGCCTATGCCGTGCCGGCCTGCTATAGCATTGAGCTTTAATATTAACTCGACGCCGTGCATTCTCTCGCCGTTAAGTGCAACTGGAATGCCGCGTTCAAAAGTTATCTCGATGAACTCCGGCTCATTCGGCCCATCTAACGGATTTGACGTCATCTCGTAAGCGTCCTCCGGCGGCTCATTCCACGGGTCTTCTAACAGCCCGCACTCGATAGACCTGCCCCATAAATTATCATCTATACTATACGGCGAACTTACGTTAGCCTTAACCGGAATGCCGTGCTTGGCTGCATACTCCATCTCGGCCTCACGCGTGAAGTGCCAGTCGCGCACCGGCGCTAAGACTTTTATATTTGGATTTAACGCCGTAGCGCAGACCTCTATTCTGACCTGATCCTGTCCCTTTCCCGTGCAGCCGTGCGCAACTGCTACTGCCCCTTCTTTATTGGCAATGTCTACAAGCGTCTTCGCGATTAACGGCCTTGACAACGCCGACACCAACGGATAAGTTCCCTGATACATTGCGTTGGCTTTTAAAGATGGGTAAACGTAATTCTCAACGAAAGTCTTTTTCAAATCAAATATATAAGCCTTGACTGCGCCGCTGTGCAATGCCTTAGCTTTAGCCGCCTGGAGGTCAACGTCCTTTTGTCCTACGTCCGCAGTCATAGTTATCACATCATAGCCCTGTTCAGTCAGCCACATCACAGCCACTGACGTATCAAGCCCGCCGCTGTACGCAAGCACCGCCTTGCCCTTTTTCTCTGTCATGATTTCAACAATCCCTCTTCTAAAATTAAAATTATTTTACTTATTATAAAATATAATTAAAAAAATTTTATTATTTAAAATTTCTGCACATAGCTAACATACTTTAAAAGTTTAATGCAGAGGTCACGAACTGACAGAAAAGTTTCCGATGCAGATTCAATGTCAAACTATCTTGGGGATTTTAGTCTTTAAGCTTTGCATACAGCCTATCGCGGGCATCCCAGCCGTTATGCTCAGCTGCATAATTAATTATAGCGTCGATAGCGCCAGGCGACCCCATGCGCTTCACACCGGCCTCACTCATAAATTTATAAAGCTTTTTATTATTTAAAATTTTTAACGCGCAGTCAGCTAAACTTTCAGCATTGCTATCAACTAAGATTTCAGCGTCGCCAAGTAATTTTTTCTGCACGCGCTGCCCTTCTCATCGATCGATACAACGCGGCTTTCTGCAATCAGAATATCGGCATCATGATAACTAATCAGCTTTAAATTAAATTTTTCATGAGCTTATTATAAAGTCTATCGCGGGCATCCCAGCCGTTATGCTCAGCTGCATAGTTAATTATCGCGTCGATAGCGCCGGGCGATCCCATACGCTTCACACCGGCCTCACTCATGAATTTATACAGCTCTTTATTATTTAAAATTTTTAACGCGCATTCAGCTAAATTTTCAGCTTAGCCCAGTAATTTTTTCTGCACGCGCTTGCCCTTCTCATCGATCGAGACAACGCGGCTTTCTGCAATCAGAATATCGGCATCATGATAACTAATCAGCTTTAAATTAAATTTTTCATGAGCTTATTATAAAGTCTATCCCTAGCATCCCAGCCGTTATGCTCAGCTGCGTAATTAATTATAGCGTCGATAGCGCCTGGCGATCCCATACGCTTCACACCGGCCTCACTCATGAATTTATAAAGCTCTTTATTATTTAAAATTTTCAGCGCGCAGTCAGCTAAACTTTCAGCTTTACTATCAACTAAGATTTCAGCGTCGCCAAGTAATTTTTTCTGCACGCGCTTGCCTTTCTCATCAATAGAGACAACCGGAATGCCGAGACCGGCGCAGACTTGATTTGCCGTGCCTCCAAAGCCTATTAACAATCTCACGCCCCGCGCCGCACTCGCAACCGGCTCTGACGTTATATCTATTCTTAAATTTAAATCTTTAAAATTTATAAAATTATCATTAAATTCCCAGCCGTAAGTCTCACAAGCAGCTTTGAATTTATCAAGCTCCAAAGTCGGCGCTAATACTAATTTAAATCTAAATTTAAATTTTTTATCATTATTTAAAATTAACGCCGCGTCCAATAATAATTTTAAGTCTTGATAAGCTCTGTTGCGGCTGCCGGGCAGGAGCATAATTAAAATCTCATCGCTAATATCAGGCAGTTCAGGCGAATTAAATAAATCTGAAGTGCCGACAGCATCGGCTAATAATAAATCCATTATGGGACTGCCGGAATATACTGCATTTTGATATTTATTATTTAAATTAAGCTGGGCTGCGCTCTCTAAGTCACGCGTCCAAGTGCGCAGGGCGAAGCGCTTAATTAACGCCCGTTCAAGCCGCCAGTGGCCGTTTAAATATACTGTCTTGGCTGTCGCGGCGAACAGCGGCCTTACGCCTGAACCCCATAGCGTGTGCAGCAATAAATACACATCGCCGACGCATATCGGCGTTCTAACTCGGCCGGCTAATTTTTCCCAGTCGTCAAGCTGCGCTTTAACATGCTTTAATAATCCGGCCCGCATATCGCCCAATAAATCTTTTAATCTATACTTCACTACGCCGCCTGACGGAGTTACAGACGGCGCAGAGCAGACTTTAAATTTTGCATTTAAATACGCATCGCCCTTGCCGACTAACGGGAACGCTAATATCTCAGAATTTTTAAATCTCTCACGCAGCTTGCTTGCAAGCAATACGCCTATCGCGTCCTCGCCGTAGCCGTTAGACGCAACTATAATTTTTGGCTTTAATAAATCTATTAACGCATTAAAAAATCTATCAGGCTCGTCTAACACAGCTTCAACTCTGGGAATGATTAACGGCAAATTATTTAAATTATTAAAATTATTTAAATTATATAAATCCTTCTCAGTGCAGGCCAGCGCATCGGCATTATATTCTTCTGCAAGTTTTAATAAATTATTTAAATCGCGTTGATTATAAACCCTATGATCCTTAAAGCGCATTTCGCACTTCACATCAAGCCCCGAGCTCTTAAGCGAATAAATAAAGCTGTCAGGATTGCCTATAGCCGAGAATGCTATTACGCTTAAATTATTTAAATCTTTATTAAAGCTCTTTAACCCGCCGTCCTGCCATACAGTCCACTCATGAATTTTAAGCCTCGATGTGAAAATTTTTGCATGACCTGCAAACTTTGCAATATATTCTTTAATCTCTAATAATCTTTTTGCGTCAACTTGCTCGCACTTAGTTATAACTATTAAATGCGCCCGTGAAATAGCTTTAACCGGCTCGCGCAGAATACCTGCGGGCATCATGCGGCCTGATCCGAACGGACACGACGCATCTATCAGCAAAATATCAGCATCGCGCATTAACGACCTGTGCTGGAACGCATCATCGGCTATGACTATCTCTGCGCCGTGTTCTTTCAATGCGCTTATCCCGTTAATGCGCTTCTTAGATACGGCAATAGGAACACTGGGCAAACGCTTAGACAATAATAACGGCTCGTCGCCTGCTTCAGCACGGCTCGCCTCGCCATTATAAAATATTAAATTTTTATTATTATTTTTATTGCTGTAGCCGCGGCTGACTACGCCGGGCTTGATATTTTTGCTAATCATAAATCTCGCCAGCATGTCAACAAACGGTGTCTTATTAGTACCGCCGTAAGTTAAATTTCCTACGCTTATCACAGGCAATACAGGCTCTTGCGTTCGCTTAAGCCCGTGATTAAATAAAAAATTTAAGATATTTATGCAAATATAACTAATCCATGAGACCGGAATTAACGCGCTCCATAAAATTTTTGCGCTTAAACTTTCATGGCCGCCGCGAACGTGATTTAAATAGCTTTGAATTATACAGCTCATTTTAAATTTTAAATTTTTTAAGCTTGAAGTTTATACAGCTCGGCGTAAAGGCCGCCGTCTTGAATTAAGCTGTCATGATTTCCTGACTGAATAATTTTGCCGTCTTCTAAAACTATAATTTTATCTGCATTGCGTATGGTCGAAAGCCTATGCGCGATAATTAAAGACGTACGGCCCTTCATAGCTCTGTCCATTGCCTGCTGCACTTGCCGCTCAACTGCCAAGTCAAGCGACGACGTAGCTTCATCTAATATTAATATCACCGGATCGCGCACTATAGCTCTTGCTATCGCTATGCGCTGCCGCTGGCCGCCCGAGAGCGTCACGCCCCGCTCGCCGATCTCAGTCCTGTATTTATCCGGCTGATTTTCTATAAATTCATCTATGTCTGCAATCTTGGCCGCAGCCTTAATTTTCTGCATTAAATTAAAATCATTAAATAACTCGTCGCCGTCGCTGCACAGGCCATAAGCGATATTAAACGCAACAGACCCTTTCATTAAGACGCATTCCTGCGGCACAATGCCTATCTGCTGGCGCAAATTTTTTAAATCTAATTCGCTCGCATCTATGCCGTCCAATAAAATTTTGCCGCTGTCAGGCTCATAAAATCTTGGAATTAAATCTGCTAAAGTCGACTTGCCGCTGCCCGTCGGCCCGACTATGGCCACACTCTCGCCGCGCTTAATTTCTAAATTTATATGCTTTAAGACTTGCAAATCTTTATTATATGCAAAGCAAACATCTTGAAATTTTATATCGCCGCTTAACTTTACAATCTTGCTGCCGGAGCTTTCGCTCTCGACTTGAGTATTAAGCATGTCAAAAATTCTGTCGGCAGCGGCTAAACCTGTCTGGAAGCTGCTCATCTGATTCATGATAGTGCGTATCGGCTGCACCATGAATGCAATATAGCCAATAAACGAAATTAATTCGCCAGGCGTCAAATCACCGTTAATTACATTCCGGCCGCCGAACCAGAACACTACAGCCAATGCGCAAATCAAAAATACTTCTATCACGCCTGCTAATAATTCCTGAATAGACACAGCATGTAATAAAGCTTTAAAATTTTCGAGATTGCCGCGCTTAAATCTCAAAGTCTCTTGATCTTCAGTCGCGAACGCCCGCACAACTCTAATTGCTGAAAAAGCCTCTTGAGCCACTGAAGTTAAATCTGCAAGCCGCTCCTGCACCGTGTGACCGGCGCGGCGCAGTTTCTTACTCGCAAATGATAACAGCCATGCAACGACAGGCAAGACTAAAATTATAAATAAAGTCAGCTTCCAGTTTAGATATAATATAAATCCAAACATTCCTAAAAACGTCATGCCGTTAAACACTAAATTAATAAAAGTATTGGTCATCAAGTGCTGCAGCATCGACACGTCGCCGGTGATGCGGCTCATTAATTCACCCACGCGCGACGCGTATAATTTCTTTAACGGCATCCGCTGCATGTGATCATATAATTTAATTCTCACGTCCATTACGACGCTCTGGCCGACTTCTGTCATTAAATAATGCTGCCAATAAGTCGTAAAAGCCTTCAGCGTAAAGATTATTATTATCGCTGCGCAGATTAAATTTAATTTCATTAAATCGCGCGATATTAACACGTCGTCAACTACGCTTTTAAACAGCCACGGCGGTAAAATATTCAATCCCGACGACGCGAGCATAAATAACACCGCGATAAACAATTTAAGCTTATAACTCGGCTCAAGTATGCCTAATAATTTCCTAAAAGTATTATTATTATTTTTATTTTTCATAATTTAATAACTCATCACATAAAATTTCAGCTGCAGAGCCCTGCGAGCCCGATAAATTTAACAGCTCTTCGCGTTCTGATTTTAATTTAGCTTTATCATTTAAAATCTCACAGGCTTTAAGCGCAATTTGCTCTATCGAAACATCGCCGTATAATTCATCAAGTATAAATTTATTCGCAATTCGATTAGGCAGCGATATAAAGCCGCCCCATTTCGCTATAACTTTATGCAGCGCTCTGCGTTTAATATTTTTGCTTAAAAATTTTGCGGCCAAGCCCTTAAGCCCTGACAACGGCACTACGTCCAAAAAACTTTCGGGCGCAATTACTAATGCCGGCAGACCCGAGTGCATAAGCTCAAGCGTGTTAGTCCCGGGTTGGGTGATTGCGAAGTCGGCCTGCGCCATAGCAAGCCCTGACGGCGCTATGACCGGATGCAAATTTGCCTCTTGCCATGCTTCAAGCTCGTCTTGCGGCGCAAATATCGGCAATAAAGTTATAAAATTAATATTAATTAATTCATTTAATTTTTTATTAAACTCTGCCAGCCACGGCAAGACCGCGCGTCTAATCTTAGGCCGGCTGCCGGGCAAGTACAAAACTTTTAAGCCTGCGTCATCATCATTCCAGATACTTAAATTTAATTTCAAATCAAGCTTCAGCGCATCTTTAACTAAATCGCCTATTGCTTGCACGCCTTGCAAATTCTTAAATAATTTCAGCTGGGAATTAAACGCAGTGAAAGCCTGCGCAGTCTGCAAGCCTTTTTTATAGCCGTAAGAATAGCAAAATAATTTAGTATTATTTGCCTTAGCAATTCTATTGCCCCAGAACAAATCGCCGCCGAGCTGCAACACTCTATCAGCGCGTTCACGGCCTAACCCGCGCCATAAATTTATAATATTTGCAATATTTAAATCATTTACATTATGGCTATGGATTTCGTCAGCGCCTAAAATTTTTGCGGCCTGATATTCATGACCTGATGCGTACTGACAGGGCAAGAGCCACAGCGATATATCACAGCCGCGCCGCTTTAACTCATGAATGACAGGCCGCGCCCAGCCCCAAAGTTCCCCGGGGCCGTTAGTTAAGATACTTACTCGCATTTAATTTTTAAAATTATTTATGATATTCTTTAAAGCCAGTTTTATTTGAGCCTGAGATAGGCTGAGATTTATTTTTAATCTTCTTGCTTGATTTATTAAACTTGCTGTCATGAGGCAAAGCATTTTCTTTGTCGATAAATTTTGCCCGATCTGCAAGATGCTTTAAGCGGCGCTCTGTCGGCGGATGCGAATTAAAGCCGTTGGGCTGAGTGATTAATTTATTTTCTTTAAAGCGTTTCATGGCGTTATAAAGACCCCAGTGGTCATAGCCGGCCTTGAACAATAAATCAGTGCCGTAGTCGTCGGCCTCGACCTCTTGGCCGCGGCTGAAGCCGCTTTCAGCTAAGTTAGCGCCCATATTGGCCGCAATGACGCCCGCACGGCCAACCTTGGTTAATTGCAGCAATGTGCCTAAGGCTGCCCAGCCGATCCTGCGGTTGAGGCCGTCGCCGTAATGGCCGCACCGCACATGGCCGATCTCGTGACCTAACACACCGGCTATCTCTTCTTCTGAGTTTAAAATCTTCATCAAGCCCCGCGTGACGTGTACGCTGAACTCGTCCTGAGATTTAAATTTCACCCACGCATTAGGCGCTTTTGCTTTCTCGTAATGAATTTTTACGACCGGAAAATTTGCGCTCTGAGCTATGCTAGCCCATGCAGCCTCGACTGTCTCAGGCGAAATCTCTGCCCAAGCCGCAGCTGCATAGCTTAAAAAAAATAACGCCGCGAAAATTTTAAATTTTATTTTAGTCATAACTTGCTCCCCGAAAATATTTTTATTTAATTTTATTTTACATAGCTTTATTTACAGCGTCAATTAGCTTAAAATAGGTAAATTTAATTTTAAAATTATTTTTATTTTACGGGAGCTGAATTTATAAATGGCAACTATAGGCATAGTGGGCTTGGGGCTGATAGGCGGATCGCTGGCTAAGGCAGTTAAATCTAAAACGCTGCATGATGTATATGGCTTTGACATTGATCAAGAGACAATGACGTTCGCGCGTATCAGCGGCGCTATCGATAAAGCTTTAGACTTAAATAATTTAAGTGACTGCGATTTATTATTTATAGCTATAGCGCCGCATGAGGCCATTAAATGGGTGCATGACAACGCGGCGAAAATTAATCATAAAACTATATTAATAGATTTATGCGGAGTGAAGCGCACGGTGTTTAACGCGATGAGCGCAGCGGCAGCTGAAAATAATTTTACGTATATAGGCGGCCACCCCATGGCCGGCACTGAACATCAAGGCTTTGTAAATTCTATGGTCGATATGTTCGTCGGAACTTCAATGATATTAACTCCGCCGGAAAATTTTAATGATATAAAAACTCTTGAGAATTTAAAATCATTTTTTATTGATATAGGCTTTGCTAATATCACGTTCACGAATCCGGCTGAGCACGACAGAATTATAGCTTACACGTCGCAGCTGGCGCATGTCGTATCAAGCTCGTACGTTAAAAGTCCTGACGCATTGAACCGGCGCGGCTTCTCAGCAGGCAGCTTTAAGGATATGACGCGTGTCGCAAGGCTTGATGAGAACGTCTGGACTGAATTATTTTTAGATAATAAAGATTATTTAATTAATCAAGTTGAAATTTTGATAGGCCACATGAATGAATATTTAGATGCACTTAAGGCCAATGATGCTGAGAGATTAAAGGCATTATTACGCGACGGCCGCGAGAAGAAGATGCTTGCAGGAGGCAATTAAATTAAATGTTTACGCGTCACGTGAACGTAACAAATAATAATTCCGGCTATGACGTTAAGGTCGGGCGCGGGCTTTTTGAGAATATCGGCGTTGAGATTAGTAATTTAAATTTTAAGTCTCACGTCCTCACGCCGGACGGGCTGAAATTTGCAGTCATAACTGACAGCAATGTAGGCGAATTATATTTAGAGACTTGCATAAAGTCGCTGCGTGAATACGGCGACGCAGCAGCTGTTATATTTAACGCAGGTGAAGCATCTAAAAATATTAACACGTTCGGGCAGATATTAGAGGGACTGGCTGCGAATAAACTTACGCGCGGCGATTTAATAATAGCTTTAGGCGGCGGCGTTGTAGGAGACATGGCAGGCTTTGCTGCCGGCTGCTACATGCGGGGCATTAAATTTATTCAAGTGCCGACGAGCTTGTTAGCTGCCGTGGACTCATCTGTCGGCGGCAAGACCGCAATAGATTTAACAGCCGGAAAAAATTTAGCCGGACTTTTCTATCAGCCGGAGCTTGTGCTGTGCGATATTGATTTATTAAAGTCTTTGCCTGAAATAGAGATGCAGTGCGGCATGGCCGAGGCTTTAAAGACCGGAATTTTGCGCGGCGATGATTTATTTAAATTTTTTGAGAATGGCAATGCACGTGAGAATTTAGATGAAGTTATAGCGCTGTGCGTTGACTACAAGGCTGGTGTGGTCGAGCGTGACGAGCGGGAACAGGGTGAACGCAAGCTGTTAAATCTTGGCCATACGATAGGCCACGCTATCGAGCTGTGCAGCAATTATGAAATCAAGCACGGCTTGGCTATAGCGCAGGGCATGAAGATTATAAATAAAATTGCATTTAGATTAGGCTTGTCAAGTCAGGAGACGTTTAACCGCATAGATAAAGCGTTAAATAATTTTAATTTTGATTTTAATTTAAATTTTAAAGCTGAAGAGTTATTTAATGCGATTTTAGCTGATAAAAAACGCAAGGGCGATGTAATAACGCTCGTGCTGCCGGTTGAAATAGGAGCTTGCGAGCTTAAGGACGTTAATATAAATGCCTTGCCTGCGCTGCTTGAGCTTGGCTTGATGCGAGAGGAATAAGTTAAATGAACGTTAAGATTGCGCCCAAAATTTTAAATGGCGTTATTAATGCGCCGGCGTCGAAGTCCGAGGCTCACAGGATTTTAATCTGCGCTGCTCTAAGTGATAAAAAAACTAAAATTTATAATTTAGATAAAAATAATTTAAATGATGATATAAATGCGACTGTAAATTGTCTTGAGGCTTTGGGCGCAGGCTTTGAATTTAAAGATAATTATGTAATAGTCAGGCCGATTAATAAAATTCTTGCGAGCGATAAGCCGCATGTTTTAAATTGTAATGAATCAGGCTCTACGCTGCGATTTATGCTGCCTGTCGCCTGCGCTTTGTATGATCAAGTTGAGTTCACGGGTAAAGGCCGCTTGCCAGAAAGGCCGTTGGATGATTTATTAAGCGTTATGAAATCGCACGGCGTGAGCTTTAGCAGTGATAAACTGCCGTTTGTGACGCATGGGCGTTTAAATGCCGGTGAGTTTAAGATAAGAGGAGATGTAAGTTCGCAGTATATAACGGGCTTGTTATTAGCCATGCCGTTATTAAATGATAATTCTAAAATAATTTTAACGTCAAGCTTAAAATCAGCTGACTACGTGAATATCACGTTAAAAGTCTTGAGAGATTTTAATATTGAAGTTAAAGCAAGCGATAACAGCTATGAAACTGCGCATAAAGGATTTAATTCGCCTGAAGTCATAAGCGTCGGCGCTGATTGGTCAAGTGCGGCATTTTATTTAGCTGCAGGTACGCTGGGCTGTGACGTAAGCTTGAGCGGCCTTGATGTAAATTCGGCGCAGGGCGATAAAAAAATTTTGGAATTATTAAAAGATTTTGGAGCTGATGTATATATAAATGAAGATAAAATTGCAGTAAATAAAAATAAATTAATTGCGCAGCAAATCGACATTGACGCTACGCCGGACTTGCTGCCGGTATTAGCTGTTATAGCGGCGTATGCGCAGGGCGAGACTGTATTTTACAACGCAGCAAGGCTGCGGCTCAAAGAGAGCGACAGGATTAAATCGGCTTGTGAAATGATTAATGCGCTGGGCGGCCAAGCCGAGGAGCGGCCTGATGCGCTGATAGTACGGGGCAGTAATTTCAATAAATTAACGGGCGGCTTTGTGAACGGCTGTAACGATCACAGAATAGTAATGGCGGCTGCCATTGCAGCTGTAAATTGCAATAATGAAGTTGTGATAAGCGATTGCGAGGCCGTGAGCAAGTCGTATGTAAATTTCTTTGAAGATTATAAAAGATTAGGAGGTATTTTAAGTGTCGTCTGAGTTCGGAGATAAGATAAAGTTTAGTATATTCGGGCAGTCGCACGGCAAGGCTGAGACTTAAAGAGAGCGATCGGATTAAATCGGCCTGCGAGATGATTAATGCGCTGGGCGGCCAAGCTGAAGAGCGGCCTGATGCGCTGATAGTGTGTGGCAATAATTTTAATAAATTACCAGGCGGATTTGTGAACGGCTGTAACGATCACAGAATAGTAATGGCTGCTGCCATAGCTGCTGTAAATTGCAATAATGAAGTTGTGATAAGCGATTGCGAGGCCGTGAGCAAGTCATATATAAATTTCTTTGAAGATTATAAAAGATTAGGAGGCGCTGTAAGTGGCGTCTGAGTTCGGAGATAAAGTAAAGTTTAGTATATTCGGCCAGTCGCACGTGAGGCTGAGGCTCAAAGAGAGCGACAGGATTAAATCGGCCTGCGAAATGATTAATGCGCTGGGCGCTCAAGCTGAAGAGCGGCCCGATGCGCTGATAGTGCGGGGCAGTAATTTTAATAAATTAACCGGCGGATTTGTGAACGGCTATAATGACCATAGAATAGTAATGGCTGCTGCCATAGCTGCTGTAAATTGCAATAATGAAGTTGTGATAAGCGATTGCGAGGCCGTGAGCAAGTCATATATAAATTTCTTTGAAGATTATAAAAGATTAGGAGGCATTGTAAGTGGCGTCTGAGTTCGGAGATAAAGTAAAGTTTAGTATATTCGGCCAGTCGCACGGTGAGGCGATAGGCGTTGTGATAGACGGCTTGCCAGCGGGTGAAGCGATAGACTTAAACGAGCTCGATAAATTTTTAGACAGGCGGCGCACCGGCAAGAATGCACTGTCAACGCAGCGCCGCGAGGCCGACAAGCCGATATTTTTGTCAGGCGTGACGCAGCGTGATAATAATTTAATAACTTGTGCTTCGCCTTTGTGCGCAGTGATTAAAAATTCAGATCAGCATTCGCAGGATTATGCTGAGTTGTTGGACAAGCCGCGGCCCGGCCACGCTGACTATACGGCTTATGTAAAATGGCAGGGCAATGCTGACATGCGCGGCGGCGGCCATTTCTCCGGCAGGCTTACTGCTCCGATTTGCATAGCCGGCGGCATAGCTAAGCAAATTTTAGCCCGCAAAAATATTTTTGTAGGTGCGCATCTGGCAGAATGCGCCGGAGTTCGCGATAAGAATTTTAATAGTGTAAATTTAAATAATGATTTATTTAATGCGGTAGCTGATAAATCTTTTCCCGTTATAGACGACGAGGCAGGCGTTAAAATGCAGGCTGAGATTTTAAAAGCTCGTGAAGACGGCGACTCAGTCGGCGGAATAATCGAGTGCGCGGTGATAAATCTTGAGGCTGGCTTAGGTGAGCCGATGTTTGACGGCATCGAGAGCAGGTTAGCAAGAGTATTATTTGGAATTCCTGCAGTGAAGGGCGTTGAGTTCGGCGCAGGCTTTAATGCAGCAAGGCTTAAGGGCAGCGAAAATAACGATGCGTTTAAAATTAGCAATAATAAAGTTATGACTTTAAGCAATAATTCCGGCGGAATTTTAGGCGGGATAACTAACGGTATGCCGGTGATATTCAGGGCAGCGATTAAGCCGACACCGTCTATCTCAAAGCCGCAGCATACTATAAGCCTATCTAAGCTTGAAGACACTGAGCTAATAATAAAAGGCCGCCACGATCCCTGCATTGCACATAGAGCTGTGCCGGTAATAGAGGCTGCGGCGGCCTGCGTTATCTTAGACTTAATTATTTAATTTTAATTTTTTACGCCCATCCGGTGCTGTGCCGGTGATAGAGGCTTAACGCCCGTCCGGCTCGGATCGGCCTGCGTTGTCTTAGACTTAATTATTTAATTTTAATTTTTCACGCTCATCCGGAGCTGTGCCGGTGATAGAGGCTTAACGCCCGTCCGGCTCGGACCGGCCCGCGTGATTTTAGATTTAATTAATTAAATTAAATTTTTTACGCTCATCCGGTGCTGTGCCGGTGATAG
>JAFUXM010000300.1 GCA_017470785.1 Synergistaceae bacterium | reverse complement strand
GAAAGGGGAAAATTTTTTTATGGACGACCTGCAGATTTTATTAAGGCAGCATGTAGGCAAGCCCTGCAAGCCGATAGTTAAGGCCGGCAACACAGTGAAGCGCGGCACTTTAATAGCTGAACCGGACGGCCTCGGCGCTAATATATTTTCAAGTGCGGACGGCACAGTTAAAGAAGTTCTTGCGGATAAAATCATAATTACGCCTTCTGAGAAGCAGTCTGATGATTATATAAAAATTCCGGAAGGTTCGAAGCTCGACATGATAAAATATGCCGGAATTGTCGGCATGGGCGGCGCAGGATTTCCGACCGGAATAAAGATTGACGCGAAGTTTAACGGCAGCGGCTATGTCTTAGTGAACGCGTCGGAATGCGAGCCGGGATTAAGACATAATATTCAGCGTCTTGAAGAAGACCCCGAGCCTATTGTCAGGGGCGCAAAATACGTCATGGAAGTCTCCGGCGCTGATAAAATTATATTCGCTATTAAAAAGAAAAATCGTAAAGCAATTGAAAAACTTGATAAATTAATAGCTAATGAACCGGCTATATCGCGCTTTTTACTGCCAGATATTTACCCGATGGGCGAGGAACGCGCAGTAGTTCGTGAATGCTTAGGTATAGAGTTAAAGCCAAGCGAGCTGCCTATGGTAGCGAAGGCAGTAGTGATAAACAGCGAAACTTGTTTAAGAATTACTGAGGCAATAGAGCAGCGCAAGCCGAGTTTCTTAAAAGATATTACAGTTAGAGGGCAGTTAAACGGCGGCAACGACGCGCATGTATTTGAAGATGTGCCGGTTGGAACGTCTGTAAGCAGCCTTATTGAAAGAGCCGGCGGCATTGACGAAGGCACATGCGGCTACGGCGAAATTATTATGGGCGGAGCTTTCACCGGCCGTTCATATCAGCCTGACGAGCCTATCACTAAGACGACCGGCGCAATATTAATCACAAGGCCGTTTTTAGATCTGCACGGCGATAAACTCGGGCTGCTTGTATGTGCGTGCGGCGCAAATCTTGAGAGAATGAAAGAACTCGCCGGAAAATATAACGGTAACGTCGCGTCAATATGCTATTGTCATCAGGCCGAGGAGCAGAAGAACGGCACGCGCAAGTGCGAACGTCCTGGGAACTGCCCCGGTCAGGTGGCTAATAATATGCAGTTTAAGAAGGACGGCTGCAAATATATTTTAATAGGCAACTGCTCGGACTGCTCTAACACAGTTATGGCATCAGGGTCTAAGATGGGACTTAAAGTTCTGCACATCACAGATCATGCAATGAGAGCGGTAGGCCATCCGTTGTACAGGACGCTTCGCGTCTCGAAGAAAGTCGATCAGGATTTAAACGTGATTGATAATGTAGAACCGGAAAATTAGGTAAAGCCATGGCGGATAAAAATATAGATTTAGGCAGGCTTGTAATACGAGCTTTTAATATTAAGGCCGTCACGTGGGGTGATGATAATATAGTCATGCCGTCAGGCGAGATGACGATTTCAAAAAAAGTGCTGCCGGATATAATCTCAGACATGGACGCAGTTGAATCTGTTGATATGCGTTTGATTCAGCCCGACGAGCATGACCAGTTCACGAATACGATACTTGATATTATACCGATCTCGACAAAGGCGCTCGGAGCAATCGGAGAGGGGATAACGCACACGCTTACCGGCGTATGCGCAATGATCACAGCTGTTGACACTGACGGGAAGCAGTGCCATGAGTTCGGCTCGACCGAGGGAAATTTGAAAGAGAAAGTTATATTTGACCGCCCCGGGACGCCGGCCTCAGGAGACGTTATAATCTCGTTTGACGTAATTTTAAAGTCCGGAATGGGACAGGAGAGAAAAGGCCCGTATCAGGCTCATTTAATCTGCGATAGATTTTTGCAGATTTTCAGAGAACAGATGAAGGGCTTCGACGGCAAGTTATGCACTGAGCGCAGCGAGTTTCATAACATTGCGAGGCCCGGCAAAAAACGCGTTGTAATTATTCGTGAGGTTGCAGGGCAAGGGGCAATGTATGATATGCAGCTGTTCCCGCATGAGCCGTCAGGCGTAGAGGGCGGCCGCTCGATTATAGACATGGGCAACATGCCGGTATTTGTAACCCCTAATGAGTACAGGGACGGCATTTTGCACAGTATGCAGTAACATGCAGGAGGCTTAATTTAATTATGGGAATTGGACCGTCAACTAAAGAAACGTCTATGCATCACTTTCGGGACCCGTTGCTTGATGTCCTTGCCAATGACGAGGATATTGATTTATTAGGGATAATTCTTGTCGGGTCGCCTGACGGCAACGCAGATAAAATACTTGTTGGAACTAGGGCAGCTATTTGGGCTCAGGGCATGAGGGCGGACGGCGTTATCATGTCAGCAGACGGCTGGGGAAACAGCCACGTTGATTATGCAAATACCTGCGAGCAGCTCGGCCGACGCGGCATCCCTGCAGCAGGGCTTGCATTTAACGGCAAGAACGGAAAATTTGTCGTTACGAATGCTTATCTTGATGCTATAGTCGATATTTGCAAAAATGAGGACGGCATTGAGTCAAATGTCTTGGGCGAAAATAATATGACTGTGACCGACTGCCGAAAGGCGCTTGCCATGCTGAAATTAAAGATGCGCAAGGCCGACAGGGAACGCGGAAATTAAAATGGGGGTCGGCCCGTCCGCAAAAGAGACTTCACTGCATCATATACGCGATCCGCTTCTGGATTTAATCTCAGCAGATGTCGATATCGATCTGCTGGGAATTATTTTATTCGGCTCGTCAGATAAATTTTCTGAAAAAATTTTAGCCAGCACGCGGGCTGCTATCTGGGCTCAAGGCATGAGGGCGGACGGCGCTGTTGTCTTTTGTGAAGGCTCAGGCAATAATCATGTTGATTTTGCTAATTTATTAAATCAGCTCGGCAAACGCAATATTGCAGCAGCAGGTCTCACTGTCATGGGCAAAAACGGCCAGCCCGTAGTTAATAATGATTATATGGGCGATGTTATAGATATTTGCAAGAGTTCAGGCAGCGTTGAGCCGTGCTTGCTTGGGCAAAATAATTTAGCTGTGACCGACTGCCGGAAAGCGCTGGCTATGCTTAAATTAAAAATGCGCAAGGCCGACAGGGAACGCGGAAATTAAAATGGGGGTCGGCCCATCCGCAAAAGAAACTTCACTGCATCACATACACGATCCGCTTTTAGATTTAATCTCAGCAGATGCCGATATCGATCTGCTGGGAATTATTTTATTCGGCTCATCTGATAAATTTTCTGAAAAAATTTTAGCCAGCACAAGAACGGCTATCTGGGCTCAAGGAATGAGGGCGGACGGCGCTGTTGTATTTTGTGAAGGCTCAGGCAATAATCATGTTGATTTTGCTAATTTATTAGCGCAGCTCGAAAATCGCAATATCGCTGCAGCCGGCCTTACTGTCATGGGCAAGAACGGCCAGCCCGTAGTTAATAATGATTATACGAGCGATATTATCGATATTTGCAAGAGTTCAGGCAGCATTGAGCCGTGCGTGCTTGGGCAAAATAATTTGATTGAGACCGACTGCCGGAAGGCTCTGGCTATGCTTAAATTAAAAATGCGCAAGGCTGACAAAGAACGAGGATTTTAAAATGGGCGTCGACCCGTCCGCTAAAGAGACGTCACTGCATCATATACGCGATCCGCTTTTGGATTTAATCTCAGCAGATGCCGATATCGATCTGCTGGGAATTATTTTATTTGGCTCGTCGGATAAATTTTCAGAAAAAATTTTAGCCAGCACGAGAGCAGCTATCTTGGCTCAAGGCATGAGAGCGGACGGCGCTGTCGCATTTTGCGAAGGCTCGGGCAATAATCACGTTGATTTTGCTAATTTATTAACCCAGCTCGAAAATCGTAATATCGCAGCAGACGGCCTTACTGTCATGGGCAAAAACGGCCAGCCCGTAGTTAATAATGATTATACGAGCAATGTTATAGATATTTGCAAGAGTTCAGGCAGCATTGAACCGTGCGTGCTTGGGCAAAATAATTTGATTGAGACTGACTGCCGGAAGGCTCTGGCTATGCTTAAATTAAAAATGCGCAAGGCCGACAAAGAACGAGGAATTTAAAATGGACATCGACCCGTCCGCAAAAGAGACTTCACTGCATCATATACGCGATCCGCTTTTAGATATTATCTCAGCAGATGCCGATATCGATCTGCTGGGAATTATTTTATTCGGCTCTTCAGATAAATTTCCGGAAAAAATTCTGGCCAGCACGAGGGCAGCTATCTGGGCGCATGGCATGAGAGCGGACGGCGCTGTTGTATTTTGTGAAGGCTCTGGCAATAATCATGTTGATTTTGCTAATTTATTAGCGCAGCTCGAAAGTCGTAATATCGCAGCAGCCGGTCTCACTGTCATGGGTAAGAACGGCCGACCCGTAGTTAATAATGATTATACGAGCAATATTATAGATACTTGCAAGAGTTCAGGCAGCGTTGAGCCGTGCGTGCTTGGGCAAAATAATTTGATTGAGACCGACTGCCGAAAAGCATTTA
This sequence comes from Synergistaceae bacterium, assembly GCA_017470785.1. Taxonomy (GTDB): domain Bacteria; phylum Synergistota; class Synergistia; order Synergistales; family Aminobacteriaceae; genus JAFUXM01. The sequence continues at coordinate 2,129 of JAFUXM010000300.1, read as the reverse complement.
CAATGCTAAAATTAAATATACGCATAAAAATATAAAGCGAATTTTAAAAATTAAAAATTTAGGGAGATGAATTAATATTAATGCAGCATAATCAAAAAACTAAGGCGATAATTTTTGTAAATTTATCAGTATTGTTATTTGGCCTTGTTGGGGTATTCGCGAGAAGCATAACGCTATCAGCTCTTGAGATGACCTTTTGGCGCGTCCTGTTCTCGTCAATTTCGCTGGCTGCATTCATGCTGATAACACGGCAAAATTTTTCAGTACACAGCAAGAAAGACGCTTTGATTATAGCCGGTGCCGGCGCTGTGCTGGCTATTCACTGGTGGTCGTTTTTAGGCACTATTCAGATGGCCGGAGTTGCTATCGGAACTATTACGTTCTCGTCTTTCCCGCTTTTCGTGACGTTCCTTGAGCCGTTAGTCTTTCATACAAAACTCAGGCTGAAAAATATTATAATCGCGTTAATCATACTTTTCGGCGTATCTATTACAGTCCCAGAGCTGTCGCTTGAAAATAAATATTCACTCGGCATCTTGACCGGAATGTTCTCGACGTTTTTATACGCTGTGATGGCTATTCTAAATAAATTTTTATCTCAGCGTTACAGCAGCACTCTAACAGCCTTTTATGAGCAGGCAACGGCAGCGTTTGTCCTGCTGCCCTTAGTGTTCAGCGAATGGCTCGAACCAGCCCGTCAAGCCGCAATTTTGCCGCCAGGCAATAATCTTGTCTATCTGCTCATGCTGGGAATTATCACGACGGCCTTAGCACACACGCTGTTTATAAGCAGCCTGAAATATATTTCGGCTCAGCTCGCCGGAGTTCTCTCATCGATGGAAACAGTTTACGGTATTGTCATGGCTGTAATATTTTTAGGCGAAATTCCGTCAACACGTGAGATAGCCGGCGCAGTAATTATAATCGGCACAATTTTATATACTCAGCTGCATCAACAAGAGCAAAAATAAATAATAAATTAATAAAACACGAGGGAGAAAAATTTTTTTAATCCCTCGTGAATTTTAAATTAAAAAATTAAATTAAATTAAAGATTAATAAAATAAATTTTATTGCCCTTGCTCTTGATGAATTTTAATAAATCCTCATAAGAAAGCCAAAGTGTCGCCGTGTTCGTGTTGGGATGAAAGCCAAGTTTCGGCTTGCCCATCAGCCCTTTGTCAATAGCGACTTCGACTGCCTTGTTCTCGTCATTAATTAAGCCGAATGGAGTTACTGAACCCTTAGTTAATCCCATATACTTCATCAGGCGTTCGTCCGATGCGAAGCTGAGATGCGTGCAGCCGATTTGTTTCTCGACTTTCTTAATATCCGCGTGCTTTTCGCCCGGTATCAACACAAGAAAATGACGCTTGCCCTTCGCATCCCTGAGAAATAAATTTTTTGCTACAAGTCCGCGCTGAGTAATCCCGAGGGCATCCATATCATCAATAGTATAAACCGGCTCATGGTCCTCAACTTCGAATGAGATGCCCAGCTCGTTTAATTTTGCCTGTACTGCCTCTTTTGCCTCTAATGCGTTATTTGTATCCATAGCAGCTGCCCTTAATATTAATTTTTATTTTTAATTTTAATTTAATATGCTTTAGCAAATATAGTTAAGCGGCCTTCTTTGCCGGTGATAATGCACTTGCCGCGTTTATCGGCCTCAGCAAGAGGCATACAGCGCGGCGACGCGCCGGTCTCTTCTTTAATGCGTCTCTCGTCATCAGGAGTTCCGCCGAAGTACACTTCAACAAATCCGCCTTTCTCTTCGAGAATGGCCTTCATCTCATCATAAGTCTCAGCCTTGTAAGTGTGCTCAAGGCGGAATTTTTTAGCGCGGTTATATAAATTATCCTGAATATTATTTAAAAGCTCTTTCACTGTCGGGCAGACCGCGTCCATAGCAACAGAAACTGCCTCGCCTGTGTCACGGCGGACAATTCTTACTGTACCTGACTTCATTTCCTTCTCGCCAAGCTCAATGCGCAGCGGCACGCCTTTCTGAATGTGAGTGAAAAATCTGTCGCCGGCCCTGAGATCAAATCTCGTATCAACAGTGACGTGAAGACCGCCTAAAGCCTCGTTTAACTGCGCGGCAAGCTCTTTCGCCCGCGGCAGCAATA
>JAFUXM010000299.1 GCA_017470785.1 Synergistaceae bacterium | reverse complement strand
CATGCTGTATCTATATCGCGGAAAGCTGATTCCTGTAGCAAAAGCCGAAAGAGGGAAAATTCACAGTGTGTTTACAGAGCAAGTCAAGCGTCATAGTCAAAAGCCGGAGATTGCTTTTGAAATAATTGACAGGCTTTATCCATCTTTAAGGAAACTTGAGCTGTACGCGAGAAGTCAACGTACAGGTTATGATTGTTGGGGGAATGAAGTATGTTAAATCTTTCAATCGACGAGGTTTTACAATGATAACTGAATTATCAGCCACTATGATTAGCAGCTACAAGCGCTGTTATAGGCGCTTTTATTTAGAGTATGTCGAAGATTTAAAGCCTCTTGCAAGTTCGGAGGCTTTAAGTATCGGCTCAAGCTATCATGAAAACCTTGAAAATATCTTAAAAGGACAAGAGTTCAATCATGACGGACTTGCAGGTAAAATGGCTGAGGCCTTTCAAAAATACGTTGACTATACAAGCTGGCAGGCTGCGCCGGAACAAGATTTTAAAATCAGGCTTGCAAGAGGTCTGTATTTAAAAGGCCGGTTGGACGCTGTAACTCAAGACGGCTTTCCAGTTGAACATAAAACGACTGGGAACGCTGGGCTTGAAAAATATATCGACCACTTAGCTTACGATGACCAGATAGCGTTATACATGCTTGTTACAGGTAAGGAACGCGCAATTTATACGGTTATTCAAAAGCCGACTATCAGGCTTAAGAAAGATGAGAGTGAAGAAGAGTATTTAGAGCGCGTAAGCCAATGGTACGACACCGAGCCGGAGAAAAAGATTTTAACGCTAAGCGTCGTAAGGACTAAAAGCGAGCTTGAAGAAAAGCGGCAGGAAATAATTTATCTTGCTAAAGAAATGAGACACAGAAAATTATATTACCGCAACCCGACTGCGTGCACAATAACTTCATGTCCATACGCAAGTATTTGTTTAAATTACGAACCGGATATTCAGCTAACGGGATTTTATAAAAAAGAAAGGAAGAGTGATGAGCTTTGCAGATTTTAAAAGCAAAAGATTTAAAGCAAGACAAAATCACGGCGTTATTTTATGCACCGCCCGGACTTGGCAAGACAACTTTACTGGGTACGCTTAAGGGCAAAACATTAATAATCGACGTTGATCAAGGCACAATTGTATTAGAGGGTAACGAAAATGTCGATATTATCAGGCTGTCTGAAGACTGCAGAGAGCTGCCCGAGATATTGAAGGAATTACAGACTAAATGCGGTTATAACAATGTTTGTATTGACAGCTTATCTGAGCTTGAACGCGGGATGCTCGCTTATTTTGGGCGCATTGGCAAAAATAACGGAGTGCCTGATATGCAGAGCTATCAACGCGTTGACTTTAAGATAGTCGATTGGTGCAGACAGTTCAGAGCATTGCCCTGTAATGTGATATTCACGGCATGGGAAAAGCAGGCGGAAGTTGTAGCTGTAACGGGCGAGAAATACACGCAGGCAAGGCCGCAATTACGAGATAAGAATATTGATAACGTATGCGGCTTATGCGATATAGTCGGCCAGATTTTAGTAAGTCCTAAAGACGGCGAGCGTTACATCAAGCTTGAGGGCGATCAAAACACAGTCGCAAAGGACAGAATTAAGAAACGTAAATT
>JAFUXM010000298.1 GCA_017470785.1 Synergistaceae bacterium | reverse complement strand
TAAATCCGATAGAACATTTTTGGAATTGGCTCAAGAAAAAAATCACTGATTCAGTTCCATATTTTCAAAAATTTGATGATGTTATTTATTCAATTTTTAAAGTTCTTTAACTATAGCATCATACATAATTTTATTATAAACTTTATTAACTATAAAATGTCAGGTTGGTTTATTGTTATGAGAAATTAATTTATAAAAATATTGCTCCCGTGCTGAGCTTTAACACGGGAGCAATTATTATTAGCTTTTTTTAAAAATGGAGCCGGCGAACAGATTCGAACTGTTGACCTGCGCATTACGAGTGCGCTGCTCTACCTCTGAGCCACGCCGGCTTCACAACTTAAATTTATTACGCAAGATATTTTATAATATTATCCCGATTTTCGCAACTCTAAAAATTTTTAAATTTAAATTTTAATTTTCATAAAGCATTTTAACAAGCTTAGAGTCTTTATCGAGAATAATAACTTTTTCGTTATTATTATTGCTATTAGCTTTATTATTAAAAGATTTTTTCAGCGCGTCGAGCGAACGCATAAAATTATAAAATTCGGCCTTTTCAGGCGTGTTGTATGCGCTTTGCATCAGCTTCATGTACTCGGCCTCGCCCTCGGCAATTAACACATCAGCGCTTCTATTCGCGTCGGCAATTTTAATTGCGGCCTCTCTATCCGTGAGATTTCTAATTTTCTGAGCCTCGCTCTTGCCCTCGGCAGCGAACGACGCAGCTATATTTTGCCGCTCCGAGATCATGCGTTCGTAAACAGCCGCTTTATTATCGTCGGGCAAGTCAAGCGCTTTGATCTGCGTCTGCAAAATTATAATTCCGTATATGCCTATGTCTGAATTAGACTCGCTTGTAACCCGTGAGGCAAGTCTGCCGTCCCGCGCTGCTATGACCTCATCTTGGCTCATTGAAGAAATTGCATTTTTAACGGCGTTATACACGGCTGCTTCAATGCGCTCCTGAGCTCGGGGCTCGATAGCGTTTAACGTCTGGAAATATTTTATTGGATCTGTCACTTGCCATAAAACAAAATTGTCGGCTATCATTGATTTTTTATCGCGGGTTATAACGCTCGAGGCCGGCATGTCATACAAGTGAATTTTCTTAGAGACGCGGCGCACAGTCTGACTAAAAGGCATTTTAAATTTTATCCCGGGTTCAGCCTCAACGTTTATAATCTTTCCGAACTGAAACACTGCCGCGTACTCATTTTGATTTACTATATAAAACGATGCCGGCAGCAGCCATACAGCCATCACCGCAATTAATATTAAAATAATTTTTATAATAAAATTCCGCATTTAAATCATCTCGCTTTAAATTTAAAATTTATTTAAAGGCATTAAGTTCTGGGTCTTGCCGTCGGTGATAATAACTTTCATGTTCGGCAAAATCTCTTCGAGCGTCTCGTAAAATAAACGCTGCTTAGTTATCAACGGGAAGGCTTGATATTCTTTATAAATATTATCAAACCGTGCGGCCTGGCCTTGAGCTTCGGCAATGCGGGCTTGCTTCACTGCCTCGGCCTTTTGAATAATTTTATCTGCCTCAGCCTCGGCCAACGGCAGCTGCTCCGACTGATATTTCTTTGCACCGTTAATCGTCGTCTCTTTGCTCTGCTTCGCAGTCTCGACCTCTTTAAACGCTTGGACTATCTCACGCGTCGGAGGCGCAGCGTCCTGCACAGTCAAGTTCACGCATGACAGCCCGATATTATACTCGTTTAACATAGCTGTTAATTTATCTTTCACTTCGGCCTGAATTTGGCTCTTGCCCGTCGTGATTACGTCATCGACCGTGAAATTTACGACCGTGTCACGAATGCACGCCAATATCATATTTCTTAAGATACTTTCGGGATTTTCAGCTTGATATAAATACGCCACCGGGTCAGAGACTTTATACTCAAGATAGAAATCTAAATTAACTAAATTAAAATCAGACGTGATCATGATGCCCTCGCTGTCGAGCGTTACGTTGCGGCCAGTCTTGTCAGTCCTGTAGCCTATGCCGGTGCCGTGCGTCGTCATGTCGACTATATAACACTTCTGCAGCCACGGAATTTTAAAGTACAGCCCGGCCGTGCCCGTGCGCATAATATTTCCAAACATAGTTATAACTGCCTGCTCCTGCTCTCCTACTGTGTAAAAGCCGTCAAGCGCAGTTGAAGCTATCGCAAGCACGATAATTATAAAAATTATCATAAACTTATTAAGCTTAAAATTTTTTAAATCTAAGTCCCACAAGTCTTAAATCTCCCTTCAGCTTAAATTTATTAAATTTAAAAATTTAAATTTTAATTATTAAAGCATTAACGCAAATTTTTAGCAATTTTAAATTTAAATTAAAACTTTTTAATCCCGAACGCCGCGATGCAGGTTGTGACATGACGTAAAGCTCTCAATTGCGTTTGTTACATCGTCCGAAAGAATAATACCGTAATGCTTACACAGTGCTGTCATCATGGCTATGTAGATATTTGCAGCCTCATGTATTTCGCCTTGACAGACCAGAGCATACGCCTTTGCAATAAAATTATTCCATAAATATCTATAAATATATTCAGGGTTCGCCTCAGTATTTATCTTCTCAACGATTATGCTCGGCTGCATAATCTTTCAATTTTTGGGGATCGATTTTTCTGAATCTGCACTGTATGGGACGTATATTAAAATTTCCTTCTTCCTTTAACTTTTTTACTAGTCTGAGCCAGCGTGTGTCCTTCATTTCTATACGCTAATTTTATTAATTTATATTTAGCATCATACATAAATTTATTATATACCTTTTAAGTGTTTTGACTATACGTCATGCGCGGCGCGGACGCATTCATACCGTGAAAATAATTTAATAAATTAAATCGCCCGAGTATTTAAATTTTTTAATTAAAAGCCCGGGCGGTAATTTTTATTTATTTTAATATTTAGCCTCTTAAGACTTCGATTGCGCTGTTCCACATGTCGCGACCGGTCGTGACGACAGAAAGATTTGCCTCGTAGGCGCGGCTATTCAGAAAATACTATCAAAAATTATATAAATTATTTAATAAACAAAGGTTATTTATATTTGACGGCAAATAAATATTCGAGGCTCTGCACTGTTAAAGATATGCGCGAGGCGTTGTTTAAAGGCATAAATAAAGTTGAAATGGAAGTTAAAGCGCAGGCAAATACAAAATTTAAAGACAAGCCGAACGATTACAGAAGCACAAGGCCGCCGTTGAAAATTTTCAAGCTCGATGATGATAACTATGATAAAGAATTATTTAATGCGCTTAAAAAATTGTGGCTCAGGCTTGCGCAAGAGAACGGACTTCCGACGTTTTGCATCTTTCTTGATGCAGCTTTGCGCGGTATGGCTGCACAAAAGCCAAAGACTTTAATTGAACTCAGGGAGCTTAACGGTGTTAACAAGCGCAATGCAAAATTATACGGCCAAATATTTTTAGACGAGATCGCGAAATGGCGTTAATTAAATTAAATTTTGTTGTAAAATAAATTAAATTTTATTTAAAGGGTGTGTTTTATTTATTATGAGCAAGCGCAATTTTAATTTTGTGCTAGTAGTTTTTGTATTAGCGCTGTTTGCATTGACGGCCGGCGGCTGCGGCGGAAGTTCGCATCATTCAAGCACGAGCCAGATGGAGAGATTTGCGGACACGTTCGGCGAGATCGTTGACAGAATGCAGGAGATTGCAAGTATCGCGAGCAGCGACAGTGCTATCATGGCGGCAGTTCAAGACATTATCCCGCTGTACAATTCTTCAAACGACCAGGGCGTAATTTATAATATCTTTAAGTTAGTAAGGCCGCAGGATATTGACTTCAATTTCAACGCCTCGCAGGGTAATTTCAACGCCCGCATGAATTATGATCTCACCAAAATGCATTTCAAGTATGAGAACGGCAAATTAGCGGACGGCTATCCGACGAAGGACAACAGAGATTTTCAGATTGAAGTCACGAGCGGAGATCATACGACCACTTTGACGCTCACGAACTCAGGCTCAACGTCCTACTGGAAAGCTAATGCGCAGATGTCTTATATTCTTTCGGAAGTCGCGCAGAAAGCCGGATATATTAGCCCTGACGTGACAGTACTTTTATTTAATAAAGTATAT
>JAFUXM010000297.1 GCA_017470785.1 Synergistaceae bacterium | reverse complement strand
ATTGAGAGAAGCATTAAATCTAACGCAAAAAGAGGTCGCCCGACAATTAGGTATTCACAAAAACTATTATTCACAACTTGAAAGCGGCACGCGTAAATCGCATAAGGGGCAAAAAGCTGTTTGTAAATTACTTTTTCAACAGTTCAAATGCGCAAAACTTGATTTTAATTCTTTAAGAATAATGCGTTTAAGAGCGGATTTAACAACTCATCAAGCGGCGAAACGATTAAATATATCAGATAGTTGGTATTGCAAGCTTGAAAAAGGCAAATATGATATGCCAACACTTGAAAGCAAAGCCCGCGCATTATTCAAGGAAATCATTAATGATTTGGAAGCTAAAAAATGAAAAGCTTATCGTTATTTTCAGGGATAGGCGGATTGGATTTAGCCTTTGAATGGGCAGGCGGCCAAGTTGCGGCTATGTGTGAGATTGATAAATATTGTCAAAAAGTTTTACGTAAGCATTGGCCGGACGTGCCGTTATTCGGAGATATAAAGGAGTTGAAAGCAGATAGTGTCGGAACAGTTGATATTATTTACGGAGGCTTCCCATGTCAGCCCTTCAGCGTGGCAGGAAAGCAAAAAGGACAAAACGACGATCGATATTTATGGCCGGAGTTTTCGCGGTTGGTCGAAGAGCTTAGACCGCGTTGGGTTGTCGGTGAAAACGTACCTGGAATACTGCGTCTCGCAGCTGACGATGTTTGTGCCGATTTGGAGCGTCAAGGTTACGAAGTCGGGATATGGGATTTTGAAGCTGCGGCTGTCGGGGCAAGACACAGACGGGAACGGATATTTTTTGTTGCGCACGCCGGACGCTCACTGCAGCAGGCGGAAGTAAAGCGAGGAAACATTCAGGAAGAGCCAGGAAAGGGGAATGCCCTTGCGCCTGAACGACCAAGTAAAATACTTGCTGCCTACACCGACTGCGAACGATGCGAAGAACAACAGCAATCCGTCAAGACTGAAGAGGCATACAAAGCCGTTGGATGCGATAGCGGGAGGCAGCCTAAATCCGGAATGGATAGAGGCTTTAATGGGTTTCCCGATGTCTTGGACGGAAGTATAAGTCCGACAACAAACGGCATATCTAACAGGACAAACAGGCTTAAGGCTTTAGGCAATGCAGTAGTACCGCAGCAAGCATATCCAATATTTAAAGCAATTATGGAGGCAGATAAATAATGTTAGAGAGTTTAAAAGCGCGTTTTGCGTTTAGCAAGCGCAAGCGTTTATTAAAGCGGCTGCGTGAGGCCGTGGAGCATGACCGGACGGAGCGCATCAACCGGCAAATTCTGGCAATTCAGATGCGCGGATTTAGTCCTGAGTTTTTAAATTACGTTCCGTAAGTAAACACAAGGGGACGATAGTGATGTTGCATCGGGATGAAGATTTAGCGCTGCGGGTTGAAGCGCTGGAGCGGAGAGCAGACAATCTTGAAGACGCTATGCTTGAAACGACTGAAGCGGTGAAGCGGCTGACGGAGTTTTTTATGGATTTAATGATCGAGGCGGTGAAGGATTAGCTATGACGGGACGCGATGAAGCGTTATTAGCGCTCAGGCTGGAGAGCTTTGACGCTGAGCTTAATAGGATACATAACAAGCAGGCTGAGCTTGAAAAATTTGTTTTAGAGAGACTTGAATAATTAAGGAGTTAATTAATATGAATGAAAGTGAAGTTAAATTAAAACACTGTCCGTTCTGCGGCGGTGCGGCGAAGATAGGGAGCACAACCCACAATTTTTACTCTGTGTATTGTGTTGACTGCAATGGTCAAGCAGATTTTTTCAACACAAAGCAGGATGCTGCCGAGGCCTGGAACAGGAGAGTTTAGCATAATGACACCGGAAGAACTGAGAGAGGGTTGGCGGACCGGCAAGCATTTCGGCACAGCACATGAGCGTTGCCCGTTCTGCGGTCATGAGGCGCTGATTAAGCCGTTCCGGCTTGACGGGAAAATAGTTTGGTATTACACAGAGTGCCAGGGCTGCCACATACAGGGATTTAGCAGCCCTACCCCGCGTCAGGCGGCAGAGGCTTGGGACGAGTTGGCTAAACGCGATTTCGTCGAGCGGCCGGACACACCGCCCTTGGATGAGCCTATGCCCACGTGGGAGGAAAGAATGGAATTAGTGCGGAAGCAGCCTATCATTAAGCGGGACAAGCCGCTTCTTGAGGAGTACAGGAGAGCTTAGTATGAACGCAGCGAGAGCAATTGAACTGCCGATGTACGGGTCACCGCGTAAGTGTTGGCTCTGCGGCCGCGAGATTGAACCCGAGATAAGTTCATTTCACTTCTTCGACTTCAACCCGAAAAAGGTGAAGCTAAAAATATTTCACACACACAAGGGCTGCGCTATCAAGGCCGGTTTAGTTGACCCGCGCGTCAGGAAGAAGCAGATTATCAGCCAGCATTTGTTCATGAAGTTCTGGTGGCGGCGCTGTAAGATGGCTGACGCAAAAGGTGAGGATTTTGCCCGCGAGTACGGCATGATGAATGAGCCGTGGCCGCATACAAAAGGCATGAGTATTGAAGAGGCCGCCGAGTGGAAAAGATTACGGGCGAAAGTCAAAATCGAAAGGAGCTAATTAATATGTTTGAAAACGAGCTTAAATTAAACTCCTGCCCGTTTTGCGGCGGAGCAGCCGAGATTGTAATATCTGAAAATACTCAATCGCCTTCTCGTTATTATGGAGAGTGTACTAAATGCGGTGCTCATAACAATAATAAAGGCGAAAGTCGCGCTTTAGCAGTTCTTTATTGGAATGATTTTGTTAAAAAGGCAATTTCGAAACAAAGAACTGCTGAAATGATGTCTAATTTGAAGCCCTGCCCATTCTGCGGCAGCAAGAAGTATCTTGAGGTCGAGGAAGCGTATATATGCTTTTTAGACGAGTGGGAACACCACGGTTATATTGTCCGCTGTAATCACTGCGACTTGATGTTCGGCTACCATGAACACGACGGCAGCCATTTTATGACGCCTGAAGCCGCTGCCGAGGCGTGGAACAGACGCATGTATCAAGATTAATTTATCACATAACAGGAGGATTTTTGACATGATTAATACTAAGACTATTAGCAATAGTGAGAGCAAAGAAGACATGAGCGCGCCGGTCGCGCCGGAATGGCGCGAGTTCACATTCAACGGTGTGGGAGGCGATAACTGGCCGATTTTCGCCGGTGTCGACAAGGTCGGCAATATCTGGCTGCGCCCCCAAAATATCAGCGATGCCGTCAAGTTTGAGAGCTGCGGCTCACTGGATGAAGCCGAATTTAACGAGCTTGTGCGCAAGCTGCCGGACAGCATGAGCGGGGAAGTCCACTGGCGCTTGCCTCAAGTGCAGAATGGCCAGTTCTATAAATACATCCCCGCTATCACGCCGAACGGCCTATTTAAAGTCACGCAAGCGCTGCTTAGAAGCCAGCAGCCGGAGCAAGTCAAGAAGGCAGTCCGCCGAATTTAGAATTGGCTCGTGCATAACGTGTTTCCTGAGATGCGCGAACTCGCAGCTAAACAAGCTGAAGCAGAGATTTTATCGTCTGAAGATTTGCCGGATGAGAAGTCTGACATAGACACAAGGCCGCTGCGCATGGTCAATCATCGCACTTTCACTTTTGAGGGTGAGCATGACATCAGGACAGGCATTGACGCTGACGGCGAAATATGGCTTGTAGCGTGGGACATTGCCGAGGTGTTCACAAATAAGACGCACTTCAGCATACGCGTGTTGTTGTTATGGGACGATATGGTTAACAAGCTGAGCAGCAAGCAGCATAAGCATATCATGCTATGTGAGCCCGACACGCATGTGTATTATGAGATGACGGGAGTTAACATTTCCGGTTTGTATGAATTGATGCGCAGGCTACAGAAAGAGGTTGATACTGATTATGTGCAGACTACGGCACGCAAATTCTGGAGCTGGGTTACAACTGAGGTAGTCTTCCCAATGCTGGAATTTGCAAATAAGCAGCGCAGTGATAATAAGCCTGAACATGTCGGAAATTCCGACATGTTGCCGACCGGTCTGGAGTATGAAGACAAAGAGCCGGAAGAGCATGAGTCTGATCCTAAAGTGCAGAAGGCCGAGGCGGTGCTGCGCCGGATCGAGCAGGCGCAAAAGCAGCGCAAGCAGCAGGAGCTTCAGCTGGACGAAGTGCCTGATGACGAAGAAATTGAGACACTCGAAAATGCAGCAATGGCAGCGGCTCACAGCAAATATAAGCCGATACGCTGCAAGCTCGTGAAGCAGCCGGAGCAAGCGCCGCGTAATCCCCGCCGCAAGAGCGTTACGCTGCTGGAGTTCACGGAGCTGCTGAAATTCAACGGCATTGATATCCCGCTTAACAAGCTGATGCAATACTTCAGGCAGTGCGAGTGGCTTGACAAAGCCCCGCGCATATTGCCGACATCTTTTGCGCTGAATTCCGGCCTGTTCACAATCGTAACTAAGCGCTTCCCTGACGGCAGTATGACCAGACGGACGAAACTCACAGTAAAAGGGCAGTGGTATTTCCTGCGCATGTTCGCAACGCTGAAAGCAACAGCATTTACCTTCGCCTGCAATGAGATATTTGCTAAATTGGGGCTTGACTTCGATGAGATAAACGAGCATCAATATCACAGCAGCAAGAAGCTAAAGCGCTCAGTCATCAAAGCCACTACCGATATAACAAGGCATTTCTTGAATACCATCGGCATCGGCAAAGGATCGAAATAAAGTCAGGAGACGATTAATCATGAATACGGATGAGTTTTATACGTTGGTGCGCTCTATGCGCGAGGCACAAAAGCAATACTTCAAGACACGCTGCAGGGATACGCTGATTGAGAGCAAGCGGCTTGAAGCAGCGGCGGACAAAGAAATTAAAAGATATTTTGATGAGGAGATAAATTAAGACATGATAGGCGAGAGTATTAAAACTGGTATCTACAAAAATATTTCTAATCAAGATTATCATACTGGAGCAGGCTTGAGCTCAAGCGACTTAAAGAAACTTGACCGCTCTCCGCTGCATTATATTACGTCAAAGCAAGAGCCGCATGTTGAAACGCCAAGTATGAAACTCGGGACGGCTGTTCATTGCGCAGTGTTAGAACCGGAAAGATTTAAACTTGACTATATCCAAGCGCCCGAACTTGACAAGCGCACTAAGGCCGGTAAAGAGCAATGGGCAGAGTTGGAACAAAGCGGCAAAATTATTTTAACCAGCGATGAATATCAGAAAGTTATAGATATGAGCCAAAGCGTATTAAATCACAAACTCGCGGGCAATCTATTTAGAGGCGGTATATCGGAGCAAAGTTTTTACTGGCATCAGCCCGTCGGCCTTGATGAAATTTTATGCAAGTGCAGGCCGGACTATATTAAAAGCCTTGCGAGCGGCGACTTAATACTTGACCTGAAGACTACGCGCAACGCAAATTTAAAAGCTTTTCAGCGGCAAGCGTTTTGGGAGCTGGGGTATTATATCTCAGCTGCTCACTACATGACCGGCTACAAGGCCGTTACAGGTTACGATGCCCAAGCGTTTATATTCGTTGCAGTTGAAAGTGAAAGCCCGTACGCAGTCAGCGTGTTTAGGGCAAGCAACGACTTCTTAACTTACGGCGAATTTAAATGCAGCGAGTTATATCAGCTCTATTTTGACTGCATGAGCGGCAATGAGTGGCCGGGCTACCCTGACGAGATACAAGATTTAGACCTGCCCGTAAGCGTTAATTTTTAAATTTATTTACATTTACATAAAGGAGCATTTTTAATTATGGAAGAAAAGAGTTTAGTATCAGCAAGCAATCACTCAACAAATTTATTTGCATTCACGGACGTAAATCAGGCTTTTAAATTTTCGGACATGCTGTCGCGGTCGGGCATAGTGCCAGATCAGTTCAAGAATAACGCGGCGGCGTGTTTAATAGCGGTCGATATGGCCGCGCGTTTAAGGCGCAACCCGCTGGAAGTTATGCAGAACATGTATGTAGTTCACGGTCGGCCTGGCTTCAGTGCAGCGTTTTTGATTAGTTTAATAAATTCATGCGGCTTATTTGAAAGGCTGAAGTTTGAATTTACGGGCAAGCCGGACAGTGACGAGTTCGGCTGCCGGGCATGGACGATTGAACGGGCGACCGGCGAGAAGTTAGTCGGGTCGCTTGTGACGCTGAAAATGGCGAAGGACGAGGGCTGGGCAAAGAAT
>JAFUXM010000030.1 GCA_017470785.1 Synergistaceae bacterium | reverse complement strand
TTTAATTAATTTAATTAATTTAATTAAGATAATAATGGACGAGAGACTGCGCGTTGCAATAGTAAGGCGAAGTTTAACGCGGCCGCAATTCATATTTGGGTGCGACCGCACCCTATTTCTTTTGCTGCTGCTTGCCTGCATGGGGCTTGGACTGCCCGGCGGCATTGCGAGCGGCAATTTCATTAATTTCTTTATAGCTATTATACTTTTTGCTGTAGGCGTGCAGGTATTGCGGGCTATGGCAAAGAAAGATCCGCTTACGATGAGCATATTTAAACAAGCTGTGAAGTATCAGGAAAGTTACAGCGCTTCTTCGTACGTATCACATAAAGACAGGGAATATTAAAATGCCGGTAATAAATAAGAAGCAGGATGATCACGACGGATTTGCGGAGCTGCTGCGCTACTCTCACATGGTGTCGCCTGAGGTCATGGGGCTTAAGGACGGCGGCTTTCTCGGCGGTTTCTGGGTAACCGGGCCTGATCTGGAAAGCTCGACTGCTCGTGAACTCGAGCATCTAAGTGCTATGATGGCACGCACTGTTGGACAGCTTGACGTCAGATGGTGCGTGCACTTCGAATTTTTTAGGCGTGAGACCCGTGATTATCCGTCGGGTCACTTCACCGAAGCTACGACTAAGCTAATCGACATGGAGCGTTACGCCCAGTTCAGCCGCGCCGGAAGTCACTTTGAGTCCGTGCAGGCCGTATTTGTAACTTACGTGCCGCCGAGTTATGAGAAAAATGCGTTCATGCGCCGCATTCAAAAAGCTATGTTCGGCCTTGACAGCGCTGAAGAAGAGCAGATAACTGAGCGGCAGCTTATTAAATTTGAAACTGTCATGAAGCATGTTCAGGATAGTTTAAGCTTGAGCATGAAAGTTAGGCGCATGACGTTTATACCTGATCAAGAATCTGAATATAAATTTGAAAGAGCTAAAAATAATTATTCCGGACAGTCCGAGTTATTAAGCGCAATAAATGCGTGCGTGAACGGCAACTGGCAGCCGGTCAGACTGCCAGTCTTACCGTATTATTTGGACTGCTTTTTCGCGCGTGATTGCTTTAACGGCGATCACATGAGCTATAACAATGAGTATGTTCAGTGTATATCGCTGATGAGCTATCCAGCCGGTACGTTCCCGACTATTTTATACAGTCTGCAAACTTTACCGGTTGAGATGCGCTGGTCAAATAGATTTTTGCTCACTGACCTTCAGGAGTCTATAAAGCAGTTAGAGAAGCTGCGGCGTCAGTGGTCGCAGAAAGTTAAGAGCCTTACGTCGCAGATAACCGGCGTTGAGAATTTCAGAGTTGACCAAGATGCGGCCTCTATGGTAAGCGACTTGGATGCTGCTTTAAAGGACGCGCAGGCCGGTGAGACTGCGTTCGGCAATCATACGTCAACAGTAATTTTGCGCCATCATGACCCTGAAATACTGGAGAACACGGCGCGTGAAGTGCTGAAAGTATTTGAGCGGGCCGGCTGCAGTGCGCACTTAGAGACTATGAATAATCTCGAGGCGTTTTTAGGCTCGCTGCCCGGCCATGGTCAGGAAAATATACGCAAGCCGTTAATCACGGCGTTAAATTTTGCTGACATAGTGCCGCTGTCTAACGACTGGCAGGGTTCTAAGACATGTCCGTGTCCGTTCTATCCGCCTAAGTCGCCTGCTTTGCTGCAGGCTTCCGCTGCCGGCGGCTCACCCTTCTCGTTAAATCTTCATGCAGGCGACGTCGGCCATACTTTAATCTTAGGCCCAACCGGCTCAGGCAAATCAACTTTACTCGCAACTATCACTGCGCAGTTCCAGCGTTACGATCGCGGCCAGATATTCTTCTTTGATAATGGCCGGTCGATTTATCCGTTGTGCGAATCACTTGATAATTCTGTATTTTATGACTTAGGCTCGGCTGAGAGCGAGATAAATTTATGCCCGTTAGCGCAGATAGACGATCCGGAAGTGATGTCATGGGCGGCTGAGTGGCTTGAGATGTTGATAGAGCTTGTAGCCCCGGGCATGATAACACCGGCTAAGCGCGTATTATTAAACGATGCGTTGAGAAATTTAGCCGCAAGCACGACCTGTGCAGCCGAACGGACTTTAACTGAGTATATAACGTCAGTGCAGGACGAAGATATTAAATCAGCCTTGAGCTATTACAGCTTAAGCCAGAGCGGCGGCTATTTGCTTGACGGCGACCGCGACGATATTAATTATGCGGCCTTTAACGTATTTGAGATTTCAGGCTTATTAGAGCGCGATAAAATCGCTCCGGCTGTGTTGACTTATTTATTCTTCCAGATACAGCGCAGGTTAAAAGGCGCACCGTCGTTATTAGTAGTTGACGAGGCTTGGACTGCGATGAAAGACCCGTTGTTCTCTGAGAAAATACGCGGCTGGCTGAAGACGTTCAGAAAGTTAAACTGCGCTGTTATATTAGCGACGCAGTCTATCGCAGACGTCGTTAATAGCACGATACGCGACGCGGTATTCGAGAGCTGCCCGACGAAAATTTTATTAGCAAATCCAGATGCAAAAGGTCAGCAATTAGGCGCATTTTACAGGGAATTTTTGCAGCTTAACGAGCGGCAGGTTAATTTAGTCGCTAACATGGTGCGTAAGCGCGAATATTATATGATTTCGCCGAACGGCAAGCGGGTATTTAATTTAGGGCTTGGACCCGTGACGCTCGCGTTTGTCGGAGCAAGCAGCGGTGATGAGCTGGCACGCGTGAGTGAACTTAAAAAGAAGTACGGTCACGATTGGCCGATTTACTGGCTGCGGGAACGTGAGCTGCCGGAGTGGGCCGACGAATGGAAGAAGCTCTATGATGAAATTCATACGCCGCAGGCCGAGCGCGACCGGCTTGAACTGTACGCAAATAAAGTCGAGCCGCTAAGTCATGAAGATTTAGCAGAGGCTAAATAGTAAATGCGAGTTTTTAAAAATTTTAAGATTTTAAAAATTTTAAGCCTTGCTGTATGCTTGATAATAGCAGGGGCGTTTTCGCCGTCGTCTGATGTTATATACGGCGATGATGATCCTGATGCCATAATGGAAGTGTTTGTCACTAAAGAATGCAACTCGTTCAGCGGCGGAATTGGGGGCTTTATCAAAAAAGTTATAGCCGGCAAATGGAAAAAGATAAATTTCGATTATTGCCCGTGCATTCCCATGGACATCGGCGAGACATCGGACTTCAGTGATATATTAAAAAAGGCATGGACTTTTATAAAAAGTATTCCGGCCGGCTTCTGGTCAGGCGAATTTGATTTAGGAATGCAGACGGAAAAGCCGCAGCTTGAGAACACGCAGAAGAAAGTATGGGCTGAAGCATGGAAAGCCGACGCACTGGCGCGTGAGATGGAGATACAGGAAGCCGCTATGCTTGTGAATATCGCGCTGACCCGCGCAAGCGTCTATATCGATGCGTATAACGCAGCTGCTGCCCAGCTCGGCAAAGTCGGCATGTATAATACTGACCGCGGCAGCGATAGTTTTAAAAAATATTTGCCGAATGCAACTGCCGAGTTCCCGATAGAAGCGTCTGAATATAACAAAATCAGGCCGCTTAACGAGGTTATGGACTCGTATTTGAAACGTTGGAAGGAAATTCATCCGGGAAGCATTTTAGCCATGCACGACGGCGCAGCGCAATATAATAATATCAAGACCGCGCGGGATAAATTATATAATGATTTAATGGACGGCGACGGCGGCTCTGATGCGCTCAGCGGCGTTTCAGATATTATAAATAAAGTAAACGAAGTAATCGAGAAAGTTAAGGGTATCAAGAGCTTTTCGGATATTGCCGGTGCTATATCGGCAGTAAGCGGCGTGATCGACGCGCTGAAGAATTTCAGTATAGGCAGCTTGTCGTATGATAAGCGAATGATGTTCGCGCAGGTTGTCGATGCGCTGCTTGACGATGTAGTTAAAAATTGGAAGTCGTGGGCGGCAGCCGTGCTGGATAAGAACCCGTTGTATCCGTTGAATTTAGTCAAGGACTCGTTCTTGCCGGTCGTAAAGGATTTAGCGCTGCTGCTGATGATAATTCCGCCGACGAAAGGTCAGACTAAGGAGCTGCAGCTCGCAATGGCGCTGCTTGACCAGCACAGTGCGCTTATTGAACTTAACGAGACGGCGGTGCATAAGATAATTGACTTAGGGATGTGGGGGCCGCAGGCAGACAAGACGATTAGGCGCTGGGGCAAGGAAAACGTTACGCGGATATCGCATAACGCCGCGCAGCATAAGACTAACGCGGCAGCCCGCAAGTTTGGATTTTAATTAAATTTTAAATCATGCGAAAATTATTAGAGAATAAATTAATAATGATGCCGCTGTTGATAGTGCTTGTGCTGTCAAGCGCGATGTTTTTATTTGCGCCGGGCAAAATCAAGAGTGAGCCGAATAAAGGCTTGCCGTTCAAGGCCGTCAAATTATGCGTTACTAAACCCGTGCAATTGATTTTGCAGCAGGTTATAAAGTCGGCGTTGTCGGCAATACCGGTTGTAGGACATTTATTTAAAGCTATTCCGACTAAGTATTATCCGGTGCCGTGCAGCTGCGGCGAAAATATTTATGACTCCGCGCCGTCGCCGATGGCAATCAAGCAAAATCCGTTTAATTTTCTTGGGCTTGATATTGAAATACCCATTATTGACTATAAATTAACACAGAACACGCAGAAGGATTTAGAAGAAAAGCTGAGTAAGGAGCTTGTGCCGAAGTATCAAGAGGCTGAGAAGCAGCAAGTTGCTATGCTCAAGACTGAGACGCCGGCCGGCCCGGATGTCATAATGGAAAGCTATAAAAAGCTGCGTGAGGGCTTGATTAACGCTAATGCCTTAGCCTACAGCGATAATTTCGAGAGCGATTTTAAAAAGAAGTTTCCGGATTATTCATTCGAGAAATTAAGCGAGACTGAGCTTAAATTTGCGGCTGTATGGCGCGTTGTAATAGACCAGTGGATGCGGAGCTTGAATGTGATAGGCCGGAACTTTCAGGAAGAGCAGAATATTCGCAACACGCTTGTAAATCAGATTTTAAAGTCTTATGCGAGCGCGATTGATGATATTGGTCAAACGCAGAGTTTGCAAATGCTGGCAGCGCTTGCGGCTCAGTCTAATGCTGTAACTGACAGGTCTTTAGCTGAATGGAACGGTTTATTTGAGGCATGTCTTGAGTGTATGCAGCATGAAAGAGATATTGAAGAGGCCGCTGTTAAGAACGTGACTGAAATTGCCGGCAAAGCCGCGAAGTCTAAGACAAGCTCGAATTCACGCAAGTTAGGATTTTAAATTTTAATGCGGGGTGATGATTAAATGAGATTGAGAAATTTTATTTTAGTTTGGGCGTTGATTTTGCTCATGCCGAGTGCTGCGTGGTGTCTCTTAGCTCAGGAAGTCACCCAGCAGGCTATTTTGAAGTCGGCTCAGGAAGAAGTAGATAAATTAAAGAAGATGGTCGAGCATCAGAAAAAGATGCTTGAGCACTTGAGCAATGACACAGTGAGCGATATTAAGAGCAAGCGCGAGGCGATTATAAAAAGCTTTGACAGCGCGAGAAATATACTCGAGGCCACTGACGGGATAACGCACATGACTAATAATTTTGAGAGCAAGTTTAAAGAGCGACATCCTGATTATAAGAGCGGCATGAAGATAAGCGAGCTGAAAGAGCGCAATGCGAAGCGCGATGAGAACTGGCGCAAGACGGCTAAGGCTTATATGCAGAGCGCAAATAGCATAGCTCATGATTATGACAAAAATAAGTCGCTTAGGGATAAATTAATGGAAGTAATTAAAAGTCCGGCTGGTCAGACGCAGGCTATACAGACTTTAGGGGCGCTGTTAGATCACGCTAATTTTATGTTAGTTGAGAATGAGAACACGCTGCAGGGATTTTTCACGGCCTATTTGGAGTCCGAGCGCGATATGTTTGATAAGCGCGAGCAGAAAGGCAAAAGTATTTTAGAGGCGTGCGGCGGCCTGAAGTCTCACAAGCCGAGCGTAAATGCCCGCAAACTGGGGCTGTAAATTATGCGAAAATTTTTATTAATAATTTTAATAATATTATTTGCTGAAAGTGCAGCGTTTGCGCTGTTAAATCAGGAAGTAACGCAGCTTACGATTTTAGAGGCAGGCCAGAACGAGGTCAAGACGCTGCAAAAGATGATAGAGCATCAGGAAAAAATGTTAAAAAAGCTTGAAGACAGCACGTTTAGCAGTGTTAAAACTAAGCATGACGAGCTGATTAAAAATTTCGAGGAGTCGTATAAAATTTTAAAGTTAAGCAATAGCATAACTCACATGGTAGATGATTTTGAAAATAAATTTAAGGAGCGTCATCCGGACTGGAAAAAGGGTCTGAAGATAAGCGAGCTTAAAAATCGCCTTGATACACGTGATACGAAGTGGCGTTACACGATGAAGGCTTATATTCAGGACGTTAATTGGCTTGTGCGCGATTATAAAATTGATGACGCGAATAGAGCTAAGTTAATGGATTTAGTAAAAAGTCCGGCTGGTCAAACTCAGGCATTGCAGGGTATGCACGCGATGTTGGATCACGCAAGCGTAATGGCGATGAGGGCTGAAAGTTCAATTCAGGGCTTCATGACTGTGTGCCTTGAGCGCGAATATGACAGGATAGATGTTGAGAGTGACAAGACCGCGAGCATTGCTGAGAGCTATAACGGCGTGAAGTCGCATAAGCCGACTGTGACCGCTCGCAAATTGGGGCTATAGATTATGCGAAAAATTTTATTGTTAGTAATTTTAATATTAATATTAGGCTCGGCGGCGTTCGGCGCTGATTACACTATCGATACGGCGCTTGACTTCGCGCAGAAATTCACCGGCTCTGACGCAATGGAGACCGTATTTACTTACGCCAGAAGCTTATTTATCGGCCTTGCGACGTTATCGCTTGCCTTTGGCCTAATTAGAATGTTATTAAACGGCGAGAGCAATTTAGGTACTGTATTTTCGCTGCTGACAAGATGGATATTGTATGTCGGAATTTTCA
>JAFUXM010000296.1 GCA_017470785.1 Synergistaceae bacterium | reverse complement strand
CATACCGCATACCGCATACCGCATACCGCATACCGCATACCGCATACCGCATACCGCATACCGCATACCATTGTATCACATTTCATTTTTCCGTCACCCGACTTTCTGCTTAGTTTTGAGTAATTATATCACGCAATTTTCGGCAAATCAAGCAAAATTTTTAAAATTTTCCGTAAATTTCCCCATAAATTTCCGTAAATTTTATTTAAATTGCTGAACGCCTTTCACGCAAAAAATTCTAAGTAATTTTAGCGTGAATAAAAATTTTTGTCAATTAAAATTTTAAAAAATTTTTGAGCAAACTTCTTAAATAATAACAGCGCGGATGCTGCAAACACATCCGCGCTGCTGTTAAATTAATTTTAATCTTTGCTTTTAATTAATCGTCAGCTTTGAACTTTAATATCTCACCGGTCACGGCATCCACGTCAATATCATATTCAAGGCCGCCGGCTGCCTTATATTCAAGCTCATAGACCGGCCGGAAGTCCGAGCCGTTATAATATTTGCCGGCCTCGTTGTCAAGATCGGCATCGTTTAATACGGCCTTTATATTCTTGGCCGCAAGCTCTTTGTCAGCTATTGCGATCGCCTGTTCACGGGTGATCAGCGCAATATTTTTAGCTTTGGCTCTGTCAAGCACGCGCTGCGTATCAGCAATAGCAGCAGTGCACACCGCAAGCACAAGCGCCGCTAAAATTAACACCGCAAAAATTTTTTGCATTCTCATAACACATACAGCCCCCTTAATTAAAATTAATCTATTTTATAATGTTCAAGCTCATCATTCAAGCTCTCCCAGTCTGAGTAAGTCTGCTCAAGCTCTTTTGCAATTAAATTTCTGCGCTGCATCAGCTCCTGCACCTGCTGAGAATTTGATAATACTTCCGGGCTGCATAGATCTAAATCAATCTGCGACTGCGCCTGCTCAAGCTCACTAATCTTATCTTCAAGCCGGGCGATATTTTTGCGAAGGCCGCGTGTCTCATTCAAAATTTTTTGCCGCTGCTGCCTCTCTAATTTATCATTGCGGGGACTTGACGTCTTTACATTCTGCAAATTTAAATTACGCTGCGCCTCACGCTCTAACTGCTCCTCGCGCTTTTCTAAAAACCACGAGTAATTGCCCGGGTAATCATACAGTTTGCCGCCTCGTATCTCTAACACGCGCTCGGCTAATATATCTAAAAAATGCCTGTCGTGCGAGACTATTAAAAGCGTGCCGCCATACTGCAATAACGCCCGTTCAACTACCTCACGCGTTAAGTAATCAAGATGATTGGTCGGCTCGTCGAGAATTAATAAATTAGTCTCTTCAAGCATTAATTTAAATAATGCTAATCGAGCTTTCTCGCCGCCGGATAAAATTGCAATTTTTTTATAAATATCATCGCCTGAAAATAAAAATGCTCCGAGTAAGTTCCGGCGCTCGCCTGCGTTTAATTTAGACCTTGTTGCACATGCTTCGTCCCAAATAGTATTCTCGTAATTTAAATTCAGCGCGCTCTCTTGCGAATAAAACGCTGCTTTAACATTATGGCCGTATTTTATTATGCCCGAGCTTGGCTCTTCGTTAAGGCTTAATAATCTAAGCAGCGTCGATTTTCCTGCGCCGTTCACTCCGACTAACGCGACACGCTCGCCTCGGGTCAGCACAAAATTTACATCATTAAATACTTTTAAATCATCATAGCTCTTAGATAAATTACTTGCCTTTATAACTTCCCAGCCGCTTTGCTCCGCCTCGGGAATTTTAAACTTCACGCTCTTGTCAGCGCTCTCAAGCTCGATAAAATTAATTTTTTCAAGCTGCTTAAGCCTGCTCTGAACCTGCGCAGCTTTCGTAGCTTTATATCTAAATCTATTTACAAATAATTCTATCTTTGCAATCTGCTTACGCTGGCTTTCGGCCTCACGCGCTAACTGCTCCTGACTTTGCGTCTTAGCAATTAAATAATGTTCATAGCCATATGGATATATAGTGAGCTTGCCGCGCGATAAGTCAAACGTTCTAAACGTCATGTTCTCTAAAAATCTTCTATCATGCGATACAGTCAGAATTGCGCCCTGATAACTTCTAAGCCAGCTCTCTAACCACTCCATACTTTCAGTGTCCAAGTGATTGGTCGGCTCATCAAGCAACAATACATCAGGACTTGATAACAGCAGCGCTGCCATTAAAATTCTCATCTTCCAGCCGCCTGAGAAATCACGGCAATTTTTCTCAGCGTCGCTCTGCGCAAAGCCTAAGCCCCTTAATACTTTTAACGCCATGCTCTCAAATGCAAAGCCGCCCGCGCTCTCAAATTGACGCGTCAATTCCGCATGAGTTTTTAATAAACTTTCAAGAATTTTATTATTATTTGCTAAAGATTTATCTGCAAGTTTTAATTCGCTCTCACGCAATTTAATTTCAAGCTCGCTAATTCCGGCGCGGTCTTTCAAAAATTGCATGACCGGCACGGGCTCAAGCTCGACTAAATCCTGCGGCAAATATCCTAACTTTAAATTTT
>JAFUXM010000295.1 GCA_017470785.1 Synergistaceae bacterium | reverse complement strand
ATATTTAGCAGGGCAATCAACGGCAGCGGCAAATTCATAAGCTGAAACAAAGGGCCGCGTATATACACAGTGAGATCTTCAGGCGAGATACGATATAACACATCGCTGAACAGGGTGGTTGTAAGAAAAACGTTAAATACTATCAGCAAAGCAAGCACGGCGTAAAAGATTTTACTTGAGCGTATGCTTTCGCCGCAGCAGTGCAGCAAATAAGCTATCGGCATGGCAAACGGCAGCGACAATATCACAGTTTCCATAAACACTACAAAATTAACAGCTTCGAGTGAGCCGAAGCCGGGATAAGAAGAATATAACATAACTTCTATAAAGCCTAACAGGGCGCTTAATAACAGCGAAGCAAAGAATATTATAAAAAATCGCTTGCTCCATTTGTCGATGCCGGACATGACCGCAGCTGCCAATAGCCCCATCGTGCTTAGCAGCAGCGTCGAGCCGGTTATAAAATTATATAAATTTATTAAATTACTCATGCGTCAGAATTCCTAAATTGTAATGGATAACGAAGATTTTTGAGCTGAGATTTAATGCCGTCAAGAGTTAAAGGCTTGAGCATGAAGCCGCTTGCGCCGGTGCTCCATGCGTCGAACGAGTAGTCAATATAGGCAGTGAGATATACGACATTTGTGCGCGGATTGATGTTTAACAGCGTGCGGCAAAGTTCTAAGCCGTTGACTTTGCCGAGTTCTATATCTAAAAATGCAAGCGCAACGCGGTTTATCTTTGCAAATTCTATTGCCTCGGCCGGACTGGTGAAGCCCGTAATCGCGGCGCGGGGCATGGCCTCTTCTAAAATCGGCAGCGCACCGGCCAAAAATATTTTAATGTCATCTACTATAATTACATTCGGCAAAACTTCGCAAGCCTCGGCTGACCTGAATAACAGCCCTGCATCTATATCTAAGCATCTTGACAGCCGCGTAATCATCATTGCGTCCGGCATCCGGCTGCCGTTCTCCCACCGCGCTATTGTCGACCGATCTACGTATATCTGTTCAGCTAAACTCTTCTGTGAAAATCCTTTCTCAGCCCGTAATTTTCTCAGCGTCTCTGCAAAAAGTGCCGCCATCTTGTATCATTTTTCCCTTCTCCTGTTGAAATATGTTGAAATATTTTTTAATTTTAATTTTTATTATACGAGCCGGCAAATTAAAATTAAAAAAAGCGTGACAGATTGGAACACTCAAGATACGCAAAACTATTTTAAAATTAAGGCAGTTCACGTTAAAATATTGCGCAAGTTTTATAAATTTTATATAAAGCGAGGTAGTTATTTGCAATGAGTAAGATCAGCAGCAACAAGAAACTTTTATGCGTGTTAGCCGCTGCAGCGTTGTTATTAGCTGCAGGGCTGGGTTGCGGCGGCAGCTCGTCGCATCACAAGAGAAGCAGCAGCAGCGGCTCTGCGAACCGTGCTGAGACGCTTTACGACGTCAGCGACATAGCAGACCTTTTAACGATGGACATGGACGGAGACGGTATGCCTGATGTCTTGGACTTCGAGGGGGTCGCGCAGTATCATGTCAAGAACACTAAGTACGTGCCGTTCGGTACAGCTTACGGCCTTAGCAGCTTAAGCGCCGCAGTTGAGAAGACCGTCACAGTGCCGTCGATGATATGGCTTGACCGGCTGCGCGTTGCGTCAGAGGACGCTAATTATTTCGCGGTGCAGCTCACGGCAGGCAAGGAGTACACGTTCGAGTTCTCAAAGAATTTAACTGAGTTCCTTGGCGGCGTGCTTCCCCACATTAAGTTCTATGATCCGGCGAATGCTCAGCTTAAGGCTGTAGATGCTGAAGAAATGACAGCCGTGACCATTGCCGCTTATCCTAAAGAACATCCGTCGATACTGTGCTACACTATCAAGCCGGCGGTCACTGGCAAGTACATTATCGAGGTCTCCGACAGCAAACCGTTTGCTGTAGATGCTGAAGATGAAGACGAGGACGAGACTGACTCCGTGCTGTTTATTTACGAAGAATTTCGCAATGAAGACGGCGAGACCGGCTATTATACTAATTTCAAGTTCCAGGATGAGGACGGCAACAAGTCGGACAGCATCAGCGTCAGCGATTTAATTAATTTAAGGCAGCTGTTCTTACAGGCGAACCCGAAATTTTTCGAAGAAGTTTACGGGCAGAGCTTAGCGGATGATATGGCCGGCAGCGGCAGCGACGGCGATTTTAATTTTAATTTCAAGCGCAAGAGGCTTGAGCAGGATTACGCCAGAGCTATGTACAGGATTCAGGAAGCGCTCGGCCTTCGGCTTGTTGAAGAAGAAGAGCCGGAAGATGAAGAGGAGACCGACGACATTATATTTGAGCCGATCGCTGATGAAATTAGCTACACGGGCAAAGTTGCTGTAGCCCGCAATGCTGCATTTAAAGCTGCTGCCATTGAGGACCAGCCGGCAAAGATCGACACGCACATGGACGGCATCCCGTATGAAACTCAGTATGAAATCGGCAGGGGCTTCATGGCTACGTCAAATTTCGGGCCGATAATGCCGCAGGGCAGCATCGAGGCTGATATTACCAGTGCATGGGAGAAGGCAAACCAGAAGTACCTCAAGAAGGCAGAAGAGGATCAGCACTCGATTCAGACGGAAAGCTACGCTAAATTCGTCAGCACGAGTACGCAGGCTGAATCGCTGCTCAAGGCCAAGTCAACCGTCGGATTGTCAACGGCTGCTCTCGGCATGTCACTGGGCTCGGGCACGACTAATAATCTCAAGTTCGGCGTGACCTCGACTAACCTCGTTATTCACTATGAGGAAGTTGAGAACGGCTACCGCAAGATCAGCGCTAAGAGAATCGCAAACGCTTGGAAGCAGCAGGGCGAAGATGACGATGACGATGACGATGACGATGACAAGAATAAGAAAAAGGGACTTTTTGCCTTTGTCGAGAATTTAGGAAAGCAAGTCGGCAAAGAGAAATTCCCGGAGGCGTTCAGGAACAATCTCGGTGATTACTACGTTGCGGGCTATCAGTACGGTGCCTGCTACGACGCGTATATCTCAATCAGAACGGAGACGTCAGAGCAGACCCGCGAGGTCGAGAAGAAATTATCGGCTGCGTTGAACTTAGGCGAGGGCGACGACCAATTAAACGCCAGCGCCGACATCAGCAACACGCTTAAAGATACATTTAAAGAATACGAGGCACAGATTGACGTCAAGATCGTCACGAACGGCTTAGGCCACCAGCAGCCTGAAGTCGTCTCATTGGACGTGGCCAGCAACGATCCGAGAGCCTTGGATAAAGTAGCCTACAGCCTCAACGACTTCATCGGCCGGGTTCGCGCGAATAAGATGGACCGCAGCAAATACGCGCCTATCAGGGTAAAGCTGACGAGATGGCGCAACAATCTCACAATGGCTAGTACTATGATAGCAGCAGGCGACGAGACAGGATTGATACCGGTCACTAACGGCCAGATGGGACGCATCGCGAGATTTAACACCTACATGAAGAACCTGATAGGCTATAAAAACGTCGTCGGCGATAACCCCAACGTCCCATCGGCGGCAACGGCAAATGTAGAACCGGAATTTAACGAAATTGTAGCGATCGTCAAAGCTGGCGGCGAGAATTTTTATGCTAGTAAAGATGACGTTGAGAGATATTTAAAACGAATCGAAGCCATAACCCCGACGTACAGAGCTTTAGCGGACCGCTATGCTTTCTATACTTTGCTGGTGCGGGCGCAGGCGGCTGAGAAAAAGACTTATAATAGACTGCTGTCGGGCGCTACATCGAGCCCGACGGGAAGTGAGCAGTCACGGAAGTTTGTCCGCGAGATGCCTTTCGGCGCTTTAGAGGGCAAGAGCTCAAGCGGCTATGATTCGTTCGCCTACAGCGACTACGTCACCGAGGACATCAATGCAGGCGGCCCGGAGCTGCACAAACAGTACTATAAAGAAAATAACAGCAATTTCTACCGCAGGTTCTGGTACGAAACTCAGAAAGAGGGCGACGATGAATATCTGGCGTCCGCAGGTCCCGCAATCCTTATCGCTAAGGTCGTCAGCGGCGACACGAACGACAGAGCGGTATTCTGCAAGGTTACGGTTATGTCACTCAGCAGAAACCGCGATACGGATAATTTGCGCGAATTGACCAGAGGTTCACCCGCCGTCGGCACGAGTACTGTCGGCTTCAATTTCCAGAGCGGCCGCGGCGACCACGTCGACTGGAACATTTACGGCAAGTCCATGCGGATGAGACAGCAAGATTATCCGTTTAAGGGGCTTCAGTAAGCATTAAGCCTTACGCGTTAAGTTAAGTAAATTTAGTTAGTTAAGATTTCCCCTTCAGCTTGCAGCTTTGCAATAGCAACAGCGGGCGAAGGGGAATTTTTAAAAATTAATATTAATATATT